>JALEIO010000242.1 GCA_022769845.1 Oscillospiraceae bacterium | reverse complement strand
AAAAGATTGTCGGACATTCAGGTGCAATGACGCTCACCGAAAAAGTTTATACCCATTTAGATATTGAGGAGTTAGTAAATGCAATCAACAAAATATAAAAAGAAAGAGATGTCTTTCTTTTGAGGAGAAAAACATCTCTTTTGTAAAATCGTATTAGATTGAGATTTTTGTTGCTTGTTTGTCGCTTGTGTGTTACTTGTTGCACACTTTTTGCGACTTTCCACAACATCCCAATACTCCAAAAACCCCGTAAATAAAGGCTCTCGGAAGTCGTGAAATTCACACAGATTATCTCTTTGAGAACTGCGGTGCACGACGAGCTGCCTTCAAGCCGTACTTCTTTCTTTCTTTCATTCTGGGGTCACGGGTTAAGAAGCCGGCAGCTTTAAGCACTTTTCTGTTTTCAGCATCAACCTGCAAAAGCGCTCTTGCAATACCGTGGCGGATAGCACCTGCCTGACCTGTAAATCCACCGCCCGAAACTTTACATACAACGTCTAATTTACCGAGATTATCAGTTGCAACGAGCGGCTGTCTAACTATAACCTTTAATGTTTCCAAACCAAAATAATCGTCAATGGTTCTGTTATTTATTTTAATTTCACCTTTACCGGGAATAAGTCTTACTCTTGCGATAGATTTTTTTCTTCTTCCGGTGCCGTAAAACTGTGCATTTGCCATTTTTCTTCTCCTCCTTATCTTAATTCACCTGTATAAACTTCGGGTTTCTGTGCGTCGTGCATATGAGAATCTCCTTTGTAAACTCTCAAACGCGTAAGAGAATTTGCACCGATTGTATTATGCGGAAGCATACCCTTAACTGCAAGAGTCATTGCCTTTTCGGGATTTTCCTGCATTAATATTTTGTATTTAACCTCTTTTAAACCGCCTACATACCCTGTGTGATATCTGTAATACTTCTGATCAAGCTTTTTGCCGGTAAGAACCGCTTTTTCAGCATTGATGATGATAACAAAGTCTCCACAGTCAACGTGCGGTGTAAACGACGGTTTGATTTTACCTCTTAAAATAGAAGCGGCTGCGCTTGCAACTCTTCCGAGAGGCTTATCTGCTGCGTCGATGATATACCATTTTCTTTCAACATCGTTTGGTTTAGCCATAAACGTACTCATATTTTTTACCTCCGTAATTGTTTAGCTTTATATAAATTTGTTCTTGTCAAATTTATCAACGTACTATATTGTAATACAATTTTCACAATATGTCAAGCACTTTTTTCAAAATTTTTAATTTGCCGACCTTAAAGTCTTGTTTTCTCGTGTTTTCTTAAAATTTCTCTGCTTTTCTCAATTATGATTTTTAAAAAAGCATTTGACATATGCCATAAACGTGGTATAATAATGATAATATTAAAAGAAAAATCGTTATATTCTTTTGTCATCATTTTTCCTGCGTATATAAAGATTTTAATATGCTGTTTATGCCGTTACAGGGCGGCGGAATGGAGATTTTTATGAAGGGTTTATATAAAAAAAGTGCGGCACTTTTGGGATATCACGCACTATATTCGGTTGTATCGTTGGTGTTTTTGCTCCCGTTTTCAAATTTTATATATTATAATGACGGAGTTGTAAAACCACTCGGAGGCATACTTTACACACTTGTTATTTTGCTTTTTTACCTTTCTAACTTATACTCAAACATATGGCATTTGGGCAGAGCTCACTCGAGAAAAATAAGCGAAATCAAACCGAATCCTATATATGCCCTTGAAATTTCGCTGATTTCCGAAATTCCAACATATATAATTTTTGTATTTATGATAATTTTTCATTTAAAAAATCCAAATTCCTTTAATATATTCTACACTATTTTTAAATTCTGGCAGGGAATTTATATTGGCGTGCTGGATATATCGAAAATATTTTATGTAATTTCGCTTATTCTGCCGATAATTTTTTCATTGCTTGGATATATTGCAGGAACAAAGAACTTTGAATTTGCCGATAAATATATTTATCCGCTTATTTTTAAAAACAAGAATAAAAACAAATCATAACAATCTCCTCATAAGCATAATTATGCTTATGAGGAGTGTTTTTTATGCTTAAATTTAAAACTGTTGCAGTTTATTTTATATGCCTTGCGATAATTGCATTGTCACTCGGCATAAATATTGCGAATTTTTCAAAATACGAGCAAACCCTTGCCGTTCCACCAAGCGGAAAGTGCGTTGTGCTTGACGCAGGCCACGGTGCTCCCGACGGCGGGGCAGTGGGAATAAGCGGAGTTTTGGAAAAAGATATAAACCTTAAAATATGTCAAAAATTACAGCGACTTCTTGAGCAAAGCGGCACATTCGTCATTATAACGCGCAGCGACGACAACAATATAGCACCTGATGAAAAGGGCAAAATCCGCGACATAAAGCGCGCTGATTTAAAAGCAAGACGAGATTTTAAAAATACGCCCAACGCCGATATTTTTATAAGCGTGCATATGAATAAATTTCCCGAAGGAAAGTATAGGGGCGCACAGGTATTTTATGCAAAAAGTCCTAATGAAAGCAAAATTTTGGGCGAGTTTCTGCAAAAATCATTTATAGAACATCTTGATAAATCCAATACGCGCACCGCAAAGGCTGCTGACAATTCAATTTATATTTTAACAGACAGCAAAATTCCGTCGGTAATTGCAGAATGCGGTTTTTTGTCAAATCCCGAAGAAGAAGCCTTGCTCAAAACCGATGAATACCAAGAAAAAATCGCGTGGGCAATGTATCTTGGCATCTCAGATTATTTTAATAAAAACTGAAAAGAGACGGCATTATACCGTCCCTCCAGACTGTCGAAGAACTCGAATTTGCATCAATCGAAAATCGGGTTCTTCTTCGTTTTTATTAAAATCACGATAAAATCAAGCAATTTGGAAGGGGTATTATTCACCTTTCATTTCCATTTTGCATCATCTTTCATAAATAGTTTCGCAAAACCATTTGTTCAGTAGACATTAATTATTCAGCGTAAAATGCGCCGCCGTTTGAAGAATCATCTGTTTCGGCTGCTTCTCCCTGATACTGTGCAGAACCCGAAATGCTTTTATAAAAATTCGTTATCGTCATATACATATAAGGAGCAACATAAATACCGGCAATACCAAAGGTAATCATTACCAAAAGATACCACGGAATAAACGAAAGATAAAGCACAAACAAATCCATTTTATGACCGTGCATAATTCTTTTGCTTTCATTTATCGCCTCAAGCGAAGTCATCTGCGGATTATCCGCAAGTATGTACATTGACATCGAATACGAAAACGCCTTTATAATTCCCGGAATTATGAACAAAAGCGACCACAAAAACGTAAATACAAAAACGAGGATTTCAACAAGAATTGACTTTACAAAATTTATCTTGAACCCTTTAAATAATGTTTCTATTCTTGCTTCACTGCCATTATACATACCAAGATAAATTATAATAAGTCCAAGCGAAAGCGGGGGAACAACTATAATTGATGCAATTCCCATAGTTACACCGCTGCACACCGCAGATATTACTGCAATGATAAGATAGCACACAAAAAGCACGCCTATGTTACCTTTAATCTGTGCCTTTGCGGCATTTTTCAAAGAAACTCTGTCCATAAAATACCTCCTAAAATTTATAAAAACTCAACTTTCAATTTAATTATACATATAAAATAATTGTTTGTCAATCTCATTAATTCCGCATTTTTACAAAATATAAAAATTTTATGAAAATTGTTGTAAAATTTTAAATTTTGTATTACAATATAAATATATTTTTTGAAAGGAATGATAAAATTATGGATAAATCTGTATGGAACACAATCGACCGTGAAAAAGCGTTTGATTTTTGCGATGGATATATTAAGTTTTTAAACAATTCAAAAACCGAAAGACTTTGCACCGCTTACAGCCTTAATCTTGCTGAAAAAAACGGTTTTGTTGAGCTTGACAATTCAAAAAAGCTTAAAGCCGGCGACAAGGTTTATGCCGTAAACCGAGACAAAAGCATTGTTTTTGCAATTATCGGAAAAGAGGATATTTTAAACGGAATTAATCTTGTTGCGGCGCATATCGACTCTCCTCGCCTTGATTTAAAGCCAAATCCGGTATATGAAGATTTGGGCATTGCAATGGCGAAAACCCACTATTACGGCGGTATTAAAAAATATCAGTGGACAACCATTCCGCTGTCGCTTATCGGCACCGTTGTGAAGGAAAACGGCGAAATCGTCGAAATAAATATCGGCGAGGATGACGACGACCCCGTATTCACAATAACCGACCTTCTCCCCCATCTTGCAGCTGACCAGATGGCTAAAAAAATGGGTCAGTTTATGTCGGGCGAGGATTTAAACGCTGTTCTCGGTTCTCTTCCCAATGATGACGAAAAAGACAAAGTTAAAGGAAGTATTCTTACCCTTCTTAAAGATAAATACGGCGTTGAGGAAGAAGATTTTATAAGTTCCGAGCTTGTGTTTGTGCCAACCTTCAAGGCAAAAAGCGTCGGTCTTGATTCATCATTTGTGGGCAGCTACGGTCAGGATGACAGGGTTTGTGCTTACACCTCGTTTGAGGCAATTATGAACGTTGAAAGCCCTGAAAAAACCTGCGTTTGCTATCTTGCCGACAAAGAAGAAATAGGCAGTATGGGCTCAACGGGTACAAAATCAAGATTTTTGGAAACATTTATTGCGCATCTCATAAATTCAGTTAAAGGAGACTACAACGAGCTTTATTTAAAAGATTGTTTAGGTGCGTCAAAATGCCTTTCTGCCGACGTTACAGCCGGCTACGACCCCAATTACAAGAGCGTATGCGAAGAGCAAAACAGCGCATATATGGGCGGCGGAATTTGCATTTGCAAATACACAGGCTCGCGCGGCAAAAGCGGAACATCCGACGCAAACGCTGAATTTGTGGGAGAAATCAGAAGAATTTTCAATTCAAACAATGTAAAATGGCAAATTGCGGAACTCGGCAAGGTTGACCAGGGCGGCGGCGGCACAGTTGCACAGTATATTGCAAACTTAAACGTTGAAACTCTTGACTGCGGTGTGCCGATTTTGTCAATGCACTCACCGTTTGAGCTTGCCTCCAAAGCAGATATTTATATGGGATATCTCGGATACAAAGCATTTTTGGAAAACAAATAATACGATAAAAACCGCAGCGACATATGCTGCGGTTTTTTTAAAAGGTTAAATTATTATATACGCATAAAAAATCAATTTGCATAAATTAATTGTAAAATAAAATTTTTATCCGTAACATTTTAAAATTAAAACTTCTTTAATTCTGCCGGTTTATACAACATTCATTCAGCATAGGATATTTTATAAGCTCGCTGCCGTCAATGTTTTCGTGGTGCATATCCACAGCGGAAATCTGCGGATTTTGGTAGGTTGTATAATAATAAATTCCCTTGTCGGCGTTGCAGCACGAAGTATATATTGTAATTTCGTATTTTCCGCCAACATCACAGCAGCCGCGCGGCTGGTCAACCGAGCCGAGAATGTGAAAAAACTGACTTACACTTTCATTTTCATCTTCGCCGGCAACAGAATTTGCCCGTACAAAAGACGCGCGAACAAAACGCGACTGCGACGATAAATCGCCCGGCAGTCCCATTGCTCCCATACCCCGACTGTAAGTTTTTAAAGGTATTTCGGGCGCAAACGTATTTTCCGGCTGTTTGGGCGAAAGTGACATAAAATCATTCAGCCTCTGCATTTGCATATCAAACGGCGGTTCGTTTGTAAGCACTTGTGCAGGATTATCGTAAACTTTAAGCCCATTTTCTGTAGATTCCACCGTAACAGCACCGGTTTTATCGGCAATAATCCAATGCAGCTTTGCAACAGGAAATTCTTCGGCAAACTGTGTTTTGGTAATATTAATGTTTTTAAGCAGTTCCTTTGCTTCGTCAACGCACGCACATTTTGCGAGGATGTACGGCAAAAATTCAAACTGCGCAATGTTATTTTTTCCCAAAATACTATCAAAGTAATGCGCGCTTTGTGCAAAATTAAGCCCGGCTGCGGCAAGACCTTTTTCGTTTACCGCATCATAAAAAAGAGGATAACCTTGTGAAACGTGCGCCGAGCCGATAATGGCATAATGCTCGCAAAGCGTATCGTTTTCAGTAAATTTGAGTGTGAATTTCCGAGGCATTATAACAATTTCCTCGCCGTATGAAAATTCGTAGTCGAGCGTTCTGCCAAAATAAAAGTCCTTTGTTTTAAACGTTGCTGCCGTACACATAAAAATTCCTCCCGAAAAATATTTACTTTAATAGTATTGACAATAATTTTTCAAGTTTGCAGCAATTATCTTACTTTTGTTTTAATTTCTTCAACAATCTTTGCGACAAAATCCTCTGTCTTGCACGA
>JALEIO010000214.1 GCA_022769845.1 Oscillospiraceae bacterium | reverse complement strand
TCATCAGTTTCAATAATAAGTTTAGGCACTTTTGTAGGATTTTTATCTTCGTCAAGCGCAACCATAACAAAATATGCCCTATTTATCTCTTTTTTCTCTCCGTCAAGCTTTTCCACAAATGTATCCACACGCACTTCCATTGAAGTTGTACCTGCATATGTCACTCTACCCTCCAAAACAAGAGAATCATTTATATTTGCTCCTGATTTAAAATTGAGATTATCCACCGCCGCGGTAACAACATTGCACCCTGAATGACGGCGCGCCGTAACTGCGGCAACAACGTCAATCCACTGCATAAGAACACCGCCGAAAAGTCTGCGCTGTCCGTTTATATGCTGCGGCATAATTATTTCAACGTGATGAGTTATTGAGTCTGATACTCTTTTTTCCATAATACACTCCTTAAATTTTAGGCATAAGAAATTTTTTATTTCTTATGCCTATTTGTTTACATTATTTTTATATTTTATTCTTCGCTCGGCTGACTTTCATCATTTTCGGAATTTTCTTCTGTTTCGGGCATTTCATTATCTTCCTCTTTATCGGTAGAAGTAATGGAAACAACCTTTACGCCTTCATCAAGGCGCATAACCTTAACACCCTGCGTTGTTCTGCCGAATTTGCTTATTTCATCAACCGCCGTTCTTATAATAACACCGTCTGACGTAATAACCATAACGTCGTTATCATCGGTAACAATGCTTATTCCTGCAACGTCACCCGTTTTTTCGGTAATTTTATAACCGAACAAGCCTTTTCCACCGCGGTTTTGTATTTTAAATTCATCCAAATCCGTCTTTTTGCCATATCCGTTTTCGGTTATTGTAAGAATGTCAGCACCGTCTTTGCAACAACCTGCTCCGACAACAAAATCATCTTCATTAAGCAAAATTGCCCTTACGCCGCTTGCACCTCTGCCCATAGGACGAACGTCGCTTTCCTTAAAGCGTATGCAAATACCCTTTTTGGTACCTACAATTATATTATTATCGCCGTCAGTAAGCTCAACGTGAATAAGTTCGTCATCCTCACGAAGTCCTATTGCGATAAGTCCGCCTTTTCTTATTGTATCATAATCTGTAAGGTCTGTCTTTTTAATAATACCCCTTTTGGTTATCATTGTAAGATATTTGTTTTCTTCAAATTCTTTTATCGGAATAACCGCGGTAATTTTTTCGTCTTTTTCAATAGGCAGAAGATTAACTATTGCGCTTCCCTTTGCTTGTCTGCCGGCTTCGGGAATTTGATATGTTTTAAGCTTATACATTCTGCCCTTGTTTGTGAAGAAAAGAATGTAGTTATGAGACGAGGTTACAAAAATATTTTCAACAAAATCCTCATCACGGGTGCTTAACCCCGAAATACCGCGTCCTCCTCTGTGCTGCGCCTTATATGTGCTTGACGGCAGACGTTTTACATACCCGAAATGAGTCATTGTTACAACGCACTCCTCAACGGGAATAAGGTCCTCATCTTCAATATCAACAATACCGTTTTCAATGGAGGTAAGACGCTCGTCACCGTATTTATCTCTAATTTCAATAAGCTCCTTTTTAATCTGCTCCAAAAGCTTATGCTCGTCCGAAAGAAGACCTTTATATTCTTCAACCTTTTCACTTAAATCGTTGTATTCGTTTTCAATTTTTTCACTGTTCAAACGCTGAAGCTGCGATAATTTCATATCAAGAACGCTCTGCGCCTGAATATCAGAAAATCCAAATCTCGCCATCAAACGCTCTTTTGCGTCGTCGTATGAATTTCTTATAATTTCAATAACCTCGTCAATATTTGCAATAGCAATTTTCAAACCTTCCAAAATATGCATTCTTGCCAAAGCTTTGTCAAGGTCATATTTAGTTCTTCTGCGAACAATATCCTCCTGGAACGAGATAAAATTAGCCAAAATGTCTTTAAGACCCAAAACCTTCGGTTTACCATCGCAGATTGCAAGCATATTTATAGAAAAACTGTCCTGAAGTCTTGTATATTTAAACAGCTTGTTAAGCACAACTTGTGCGTTAACATCACGTTTAAGCGAAATTTCAAGCCTTATTCCTACGCGGTCGGAGGAATGGTCGTCAATGTCGTGCAATCCTTCTATTTTTTTATCCTTAACCAGTGCGGCAATGGATTCAACAAGCATTTTTTTGTTAACCTGATACGGAAGTTCGGTAACAATAATTGATGAAGTGCCGTCTTTATTTTCTACAATTTCGGTTTTTGCTCTTACTATTATTTTTCCTTTACCTGTTGCATATGCACTTCTTATGCCGCTTCGTCCCATAATGGATGCTTTTGTCGGAAAATCAGGACCTTTTATGTATTCCATAAGGTCTTCAACCGAAATAAGCGGATCTTCAATCTGTGCAATAACGCCGTTTAAAACTTCGGTTAAGTTGTGAGGCGGAATGTTTGTTGCCATACCTACTGCTATGCCCGAGCTACCGTTTACCAATAGCGTTGGTATTCTTGTAGGAAGAACAGACGGTTCTTTTCTCTTTTCATCAAAGTTTGGAACAAAATCAACAGTATTTTTTTCAATATTTTCAAGCAAAACATTTGCAATTTTGCTCATTCTTGCTTCTGTATAACGGTATGCAGCAGGAGGGTCTCCGTCCACCGAACCAAAGTTTCCGTGACCTTCAATGAGCGGATAACGCAGTGAAAAATCCTGCGCCATTCTTACAAGAGCATCATACGCCGAGGCGTCACCGTGCGGGTGATACCTACCTATAACATTACCAACCGTTGTAGCCGATTTAAAAAACGGCTTGTCGCTGGTCAAATGCTCCTCAAACATTGCATATAAAATACGTCTGTGAACAGGCTTTAAACCGTCGCGAACATCAGGAAGAGCTCTGCTTACAATGACGCTCATTGCATAATCAATAAACGCTTCCCTCATTCGCTTTTCTATATCCACATCAACAATAGTTTGAGTTTCAAGATATTCCTCAAAATAGGAATCCTCATACTTTTTATTTTTAGCCATATATATCCTCCAATTTTATTGGAAATATTTTACAATTTATATATCCAAATTTGTCACATACTGTGCGTTTTCTTCAATGAACTGTCTTCTCGGTTCAACCTCGTCTCCCATAAGAACAGAAAAAATCTGCGATGCTTTTTCCGCGTCATCCATAGTAACCTTTAAAAGTATTCTGTTTTTCGGGTCCATTGTAGTTTCCCAAAGCTCTTCGGGGTTCATTTCACCAAGACCTTTAAAACGGCTTATTTCAACCTTTGCATTTGCGTCGCCGTCTTTTAATTCTTCACTTATTCTGTCTCTTTCCTCGTCGCTGAAGGCAACCTTTTCCTTTTTTCCTCTGATAAGCTTATATAGAGGCGGCTTTGCAAGATAGATATGTCCAAGCTCTATAAGTGGCTTCATAAAGCGGAAGAAGAAGGTTAACAGAAGGGTTTGAATATGTGCTCCGTCAACATCGGCATCTGCCATTATTATAATTTTATCATATCTTAATTTTTCAACATTAAACTCGTCCGCAATTCCTGTGCCGAGCGCCTGAATAACAGGTGTAAGCTTATCGTTTCCGTAAACCTTGTCGGGACGAACCTTTTCAACGTTCAGCATTTTTCCCCAAAGAGGAAGAATAGCCTGATATTTGCTGTCACGTCCGTTTTTAGCCGATCCGCCTGCCGAATCTCCCTCGACTATATAAATTTCGGTTTTGGTAGGGTCTTTTACTATGCAGTCGGTAAGCTTTCCGGGAAGTGTGCTTACGCCGAGAGGAGATTTTCTCGTTGCCTCCCTCGCCTTTCGAGCAGCCTCTCTTGCCCTTGCGGCGGTAAGAGCCTTGTCCAAAATTGCTTTTGTAACAGATGGATTTTCCTCCAAAAAGTTTGAAAGATGCTCTCCTATTGCATATTCAACAACGCTTCTCACCTCGCTGTTTCCCAGCTTTGTTTTGGTTTGCCCTTCAAACTGTGCCTCCAAAACCTTTACGCTGATAACGCAGGTCAAGCCTTCTCTTATATCCTCACCCGATAAATTTTTATCGTTTTCTTTTATAAAATTAAGCTTTTTTGCAAAATCGTTAAAAACCTTTGTTAAAGCCGATTTAAAACCGGTTTCGTGAGTTCCGCCCTCGGTTGTGTGTATGTCATTTGCAAAGCTTATAAGGTTTTCTGTATAAGACTGCGTATATTGCATTGCAATTTCAACTTCGGTATCTTCTTTTTTAGCTTCAACGTAAATAATTTCATCGTGAATGGGAGTTTTGTTTTGGTTAAGCCACTCAACAAAAGATTTAATTCCGCCCTCGTACTGCAAAACATCCTGCCTGTCGCTGCCGCGTTTATCCTTAAGAATAATTTTTATTCCTTTGTTAAGAAAAGCCTGCTCTCGAAGACGTGAAAGAAGAATATCATAATCGTAAATCAAATCTTCAAATATTTCATAATCGGGCTTGAAGGTAATTTTTGTACCGGTTTTTGAGGTATCTCCTATTTCTTTTAATTTGCAGGTGCTTTTGCCTCTCTCATACCGCTGATAAAAAACGTGCACACCGTTGTATATTTCAACCTCAAGATATTCGGAGAGCGCATTTACAACCGACGCACCAACACCATGAAGACCTCCCGAAACCTTGTATCCTCCGCCGCCGAATTTACCGCCGGCGTGAAGAACGGTGAAAACAACCTCAACCGCAGGAATACCCATTTTGGGATGAATACCCGTAGGAATACCCCTTCCGTTATCGGTAACGGTAATAGAATTATCCTCGTTTATTTCAACCAAAATCTCATCACAGTAGCCTGCAAGCGCCTCGTCAATACTGTTATCAACAATTTCGTAAACAAGGTGGTGAAGTCCGCGCGAAGAAGTAGAGCCTATATACATACCCGGTCTTTTTCGCACCGCCTCCAAGCCTTCAAGCACTTGAATTTGATTTTCGTCGTAATTATTCGTTACTTTTTCATTACTCATATTTTTATTTCCTTTCCGTCTTGAAAAAAATTTCAGACTTCAAACAAATTGTTGTCATTTGCCCTTTTTAAAAGGGTTTGAGTGGCAATAGGCGATATATAAACATAAGATTTTTCTTTATCGCATTGTACCAAAACATACGATTTAGGAAGATTTTCAATATCAACGTTAATAACCCTGCCGCTTATTTCTTCATTTTTCAAAAACTCCTTGGTTATGCGCGAAACAGAAGAAGATTCCATATCCATAATAGCTATTATATCTTCTTTTTTCACCACAACGTCTGCGCCCAGATGAAGATACACATTATTCCTCCTTAATACGTTTTCCGCTTTCTATTTTTATATAATTTGCACCTTTTAAATTTTCTTTTTCGGTACAGGTTATAAAAACCTGCTTATCTTTTATTTTTTCGAAAAGAAAGCTCTTTCTTGCACTGTCAATTTCGCTTGTAATATCGTCAAAAAGAAGAACGGGATATTC
>JALEIO010000040.1 GCA_022769845.1 Oscillospiraceae bacterium | reverse complement strand
AATGTTGTTGTGATTGACGAAGCATATGTGGATTTTGGCGGCGAGAGTGCAGTGAAACTTATTCATAAATATGATAACCTTTTGGTTACTCAAACTTTTTCAAAGTCGCGTTCCATGGCAGGCGCAAGGCTGGGCTTCGGGGTAGGCTGCAAAAGCCTTATTTCCGATATTAATACACTTAAATTTTCTACAAATCCGTATAACATCAACAAGATGACTATGGCTGCCGGAATAGGTGTGCTTGAAGATGAAGACTATACAAAATCCAACTGCGAAAAAACAGTATCGGCACGCGCATATGCAGCAGGCGAGCTTAAAAAATTAGGATTTGACATTACAAATTCCGCGGCTAATTTTATTTTTGCAAAACACCCGAAGGTGAGCGGAGAAAAAATATATAAATCTCTTAAGGAAAAGGGTATTTTGGTGCGGCATTTTGATACTGACAGAATTAAAGATTACAATAGAATTACTGTCGGAACAATGGAGCAGATGAAAATTCTTATTGAAAAAACAAAAGAAATTCTGGAGGCGGTTTTATGATTAGAAAAGCTGAACTTTCGCGAAAAACAAACGAAACGGACATAAAGCTTACGCTTAATCTTGACGGAACGGGAAAATCGGAAGTAAACAGCGGATGCGGTTTTTTAGACCATATGCTGACGCTTTTTGCAAAGCACGCACGCTTTGATTTATCTCTTTCGTGCGTCGGCGATACTTATGTTGACGACCACCACACTGTTGAAGATATAGGCATTGTTTTGGGCTGCGCGTTTGCAGAGGCAATAGGCGATAAATGCGGTGTTTCGCGATACGGAAATACAATTCTTCCTATGGATGAAGCTCTTATTTTGACGGCAGTTGATTTATCGGGAAGAAGTCATTTGTCATTTGACCTTGATATTCCAACCGAAAAAGTCGGAGAATTCGATACCGAGCTTGTTGAAGAATTTTTCCTTGCATTTGTGCGCAATGCCAAATGCACGCTTCACATAAAAAAAATTTCGGGTAATAATTCGCATCATATAATAGAGGGCGCGTTTAAATCGTTTGCGCGTACGCTTTATCAGGCGGCAAAAATCAACCCCGATTTTAAAGACGAAATTTTATCAACAAAGGGAGTGCTGTAATGATTGCAATTATTGATTACGGTGTTGGAAACTTGTTTTCGTTAAAAAGCTCGCTTGCATCAATCGGTGCGGATGCTTGCATAACGGGTGACAAAACGGAAATTGAAAACGCCGAAAAAATTATTCTTCCGGGTGTCGGAGCATTTGGCGACGCGGCAAAAAAGCTTAATGACGCACATCTTGACAGCGTTATTGTCAGCGAAGCAAAAAAAGGCAAGCCGATTATGGGAATATGTCTCGGTATGCAGCTTTTGTTTGAAAAAAGCTATGAATTCGGCTGCTTTGACGGTCTCGGACTTATTAAGGGCGAAATTCGCCCGATTGATGAAGTTATTGACAAAAATCTCAAAATTCCGCACATCGGATGGAATGCGCTGAAATTTACCGATAAAAAGAGCAAGCTTTTTAAGTATATAAATGACGGCGATTTTGTTTATTTTGTCCACTCGTATTATGCGGCGAACTGCGCGTCCAGCGTTATTGCGTATACCGAATACAGCGCTTCATTAACGGCGGCTGTTGAATGCGGCAATGTTTGCGGATGTCAGTTTCATCCTGAAAAAAGCGGAAAAACAGGACTTAACATATTGCGTGCCTTTTGCGAAAAGGGGGAATAAAAATGAATATTTTTCCTGCTATAGATTTGTATGAAAAAAAGGCGGTAAGGCTGTTAAAGGGCGATTATGCAAAAATGACGGTTTACAGCGAAAACCCGGTTGAAATTGCAAAAGATTTTGAAAATTCGGGCGCTCGTTTTTTACATATTGTTGACCTTGAGGGCGCAAAAACAGGCGATACGCCGAATATTGAAACAATAAAAAATATTGTGAAAAATACCAATCTTTTTACCGAAGTCGGAGGAGGAATACGCTCTGTCGATACGGTTGAAAAGTATTTGAATATTGGCGTTAACCGAGTTATTTTGGGCACTGCGGCGGTGACGGACGAGAATTTTTTGAGAACCGCAGCTAAAAAATATAATGAAAAAATTGCGGTCGGAGTTGATATAAAAGACGGCTTTGCGGCAATAAAAGGCTGGACGAACGTAAGTGAGTTTACTTGCTTTGAATTTTGTGAAAAAATGTGCAAAATCGGAGTTAAAACAATAATCTGCACCGACATTTCAAAGGACGGCGCAATGCAGGGTACAAACGTTGGGCTTTACAAAGAATTGTCCGAAAA
>JALEIO010000197.1 GCA_022769845.1 Oscillospiraceae bacterium | reverse complement strand
TGCCGCCTTTGCCGTGTACATATATGACTAAACGTTTCATTCTTTACCTCCACAAATTACGATTTATCATTTTCCAAAGGCGCACTCGCAAAAAGGTGGTGCGACAGCGAAACGTCGCGAACGCGCCTGCAAGTGAGCAGTTGAGCCGAGCGTGCCTTTTTTGCGAAGAAGGAGCAGCTGCGGCATAAGCGAACTCCGATTTTTGCAAAAAAAATCAGAGCAAGCGATATAAAGCTTGCTCCGACGTGGTCGGGGTTAAGGGATTCGAACCCCCGGCCCCTTGGTCCCAAACCAAGTGCGCTACCAAACTGCGCTAAACCCCGACAAAAAATAACTAATATATTATATCATCAATTTTAATTATTATCAATTTTAATTATTCTGATTTATCGTATTAAATTGCCGTTTTTCTTTGAATTTTTAATTTTTTCTCTAATTTTCAAGCTTTTATATTTTTCACCTATTGCCAACGCAAAAAATTCTCCTATAATATATATGAGCAGAAAAAATCCCAAGCATCCAAAAATCGGATAAACAAACGACACCATTTTTGAAAATCCTATAAACGAGCAAAAAATTGCCGCAAGACATATGTATGCCGCACTGTTTTTGCGTACCGAAAAGGTGTTTTCCAAAAATTTCATAAGCGAAAAAAGTGATGAAACAGCAGTGGTTATCATTGCAAAAAACATAACAGCAGTATAAAAAAACTTCGCGTTTTCGGCAATTTGAAGTATCGGCAATTCATAATTTTGAGCTTCGTCCTTAAAAAAAAGCAAAATCAAATACAGTACAAGGCTGATTGCAAAAAGCACGCTGCCCGAGATTACCGCGGACAAAAACGGTGTTTTTTTGTCTTTCAGCATACTTCCCATTTCGCAAAATACGCTGATTATGCTTATTGAATTATAGCTTGCATACACAAGCGACGAGCATATAAGAGCACCGTTTTTTCCAAACTCAAAAAAAGCGGCTCTCGACCTAAAAAATGCCGCTATACCAACATAAAAAATGCCTAAAATCATAAGCGGTGTAAGATAGGCATTTGCCGATAAAATTCCGTAAATGTTCCGATAAAAAATTATACAGCAGATTATTCCCATAAGACACGAACCGAAAAAGTATGGAAAATTGAATATCTGCTTAAAAAGCGCACCGCTGCCGGCAAACATTGCGCAAAAAATCACAAATGCAAAAACATATATAAAAATATATATTATTTTTGCAAAAAACGGATTTGCAATGCATATAAGATAATCGTGTGTGCTTTTTATATTTTCGCACGAAACCCTTTTTGTTACGGCATAAAAATAAGCAGCAAGCAAAAGGCTCGCTAAAAAAACACCAAAAACGCCCTTTTTGTCAAACGGCAGAAAAAACTCGGTAAGCTCCTTACCCGAAGCAAATCCCGCGCCGATTACCGCACCCAAAAAAGTACAGGAAAGC
Organism: Oscillospiraceae bacterium; assembly: GCA_022769845.1. Taxonomy (GTDB): domain Bacteria; phylum Bacillota; class Clostridia; order UMGS1810; family UMGS1810; genus Qingrenia. Next base: position 5,723 of record JALEIO010000197.1, on the reverse strand, counting down.
AAAAATGAACATTTTATAGCATTATTTTTCATAAATACCCCCAAAACTTCACCAAAAAGCCTAATTTTTCTTGACAAATTGTAAATATTCGGATAAACTAATATATGTATATTTTTTATAAAAAATTATTAGCAGTTTACATATATTGTAAAGAAAGGATTTTAATATGAAAAATACCGAAAAAACAATGGAAAAAATCGTCAACCTTTGCAAAACGAGAGGTTATGTTTATCCGGGCTCCGAAATTTACGGAGGATTGGCGAACGCTTGGGATTACGGTCCGCTCGGCGTTGAATTTAAAAATAACGTTAAAAAAGCCTGGTGGAAAAAATTTATACACGAATCACCTTACAACGTCGGTCTTGACGCGGCAATTTTGATGAATCCGCAAACATGGGTTGCGTCGGGGCATGTAGGCGGTTTTTCCGACCCTCTTATGGACTGCAAGGAATGTAAATCGCGTTATCGTGCAGACAAGCTTATTGAAGATTATTTTCACAACAAGGGCGAAACGGTTGTTGTAGACGGCTGGGACAATCAAAAAATGTACGATTTTATTGTCGAAAACAAAATTGCCTGCCCCAAATGCGGTAAAGTGGATTACACCGAAATTCGCAAATTTAACCTTATGTTCAAAACCTTTCAGGGCGTTACGGAGGATTCAAAATCAGAGCTTTTCTTACGTCCCGAAACGGCGCAGGGCATTTTTGTAAACTTTAAAAATGTGCAGAGAACCACCAGAAAGAAAATTCCGTTCGGTATCGGTCAAATCGGAAAATCCTTCCGAAACGAAATTACACCGGGCAACTTTATTTTCAGAACGAGAGAATTTGAGCAGATGGAGCTCGAGTTTTTCTGCAAGCCCGGCGAGGATTTGCAGTGGTTTGCATATTGGAAGGAATACTGCAAAAACTTCCTTTTGTCGCTTGGCATAAAAGAAGAAAATATAAAGCTTCGCGACCACGAAAAAGAGGAGCTTTCGCATTACAGCAACGCCACCACCGACATCGAATTTATGTTCCCATTCGGCTGGGGCGAGCTTTGGGGAATTGCTGACAGAACCGATTTTGACTTAAAGCAGCATATGAACCATTCGGGCGAAAATCTTGAATATTTTGACCAGACGACAAATGAGCATTATATCCCCTATTGTATCGAGCCATCGCTCGGCGCGGACAGAGTTGCCCTTGCATTTTTGGTTGAAGCATATGATGAAGAAAAAATTTCGGACACCGACACAAGAATTGTTATGCGTCTGCATCCCGCACTCGCACCGATTAAAGCCGCTGTTTTGCCGCTTTCCAAAAAGCTTTCGGATAAAGCAGAAGCCCTTTATACAGAGCTTTCAAAGCATTTTGTGTGCGAATATGACGATGCTTCAAGCATTGGAAAAAGATACCGCAGACAGGACGAAATCGGAACGCCGTTCTGCGTGACATACGATTTTGAAACTGAAGAAACAGGAATGGTTACGGTTCGTGACCGAGATACAATGCAGCAGGAATCGGTTAAAATTGAAGACGTTGCGTCGTATATTGAGGAAAAATTAAAATTTTAAGCTCAAACGGGATTGACAAAATCAATCCCGTTTTGTTTTGCAGTAATATTCCGGCGATTTGCCGGTTACTTTTTTGAAGGTTTTATAAAAGTTAGACGCACTGTTAAAACCGCACCGCTCGGCAATTTCAAGCTTTTTAAGGTCGGTGGTTTTAAGAAGCGATATTGCATTTTCCACGCGCTTTATAACAATATATTCCCACGGCGAAATTCCGTTGAATTTTTTAAAAACCGTGGAAAAATAGGTTTTGTTCATAGCAGCCTCTTTTGCAAGCGAATCAAGCGTTATTTCATCGGATAAATTTTCGTCAATGTACTTTAGCGCTCGGCTTATGCAGGAAAGAGATTGAGTTGAATTTGAAAAATCGCTTTTTTCGCTTATATAACCATACTCGCGTGTAAGATGGGTAAAAATTTCTACAAGATACATTTTCGCCATCATATCGCTGTTGAATTTTTGGCTTCCGACCTCGGATTCAAATTTGAATATAAGACTTTTTATAACCTCGGTATAGGGATTTTCTCTGTCAATGCGGTTTTCAAAATCAGCGCTTCGGTCAAAAAACAGACGTATAAAATTTTCGTTTGAAAGCATTTTGTCCGACCACAAAACCCTCGGCTCAAAATGAATATTGATAAGGTCAAACTCCTCGTTGCCGTAAATATCGGTTATACAATGCGGCTCGTCGCTGCCGAACAAAAAAACGTCGCCCTTTTTAAAGTCATATTTTTTGTCAGACAAAGAATACACGCCCGAACCGCTTTTAAAAAGCGACAGCTCACATTCGGTGTGATGATGTTCTCGGTATGCCCTTTTACCGGACGGAACGGCAGAATGAAATATTTTAACCAGCGGTTTGTTTTCTTCATAATATAAAATTTTTTCTGCAAAACGCATTTTATCACCCTTTTAAATCCAAATATAGTGTATAAACTTGTAAATATAGTAGATGAATTTTTCCTTTACGCGATATATAATCATAATATACAAAAAATGCGATTATGTCAAGGAGGAATAATTTTTGAACAAGAATATAAACGATATGATTTCAGAAAATATCAACGTATGTTCTTCCCCGTCCGATTTAAAAATTACGGACATTCGCGTTGCAAACTTAAACGGTGCGCCCAAGCACTGCCCACTTATAAAGGTTTACACAAATCAGGGCATTGTGGGCTACGGCGAGGTACGCGACGCGTCGAGTGCAACCTATGCTCTTATGTTAAAATCGAGAATAGTGGGAGAAAACCCTTGCAATGTTGACAAAATTTTCAGACGTATCAAACAGTTCGGCGGACATTCGCGCCAGGGAGGCGGCGTGTCGGGTCTTGAAATTGCAATGTGGGATCTTGCCGGCAAGGCGTGGGGCGTTCCGCTCTGGCAGATGCTCGGCGGCAAATTCCGCGACAAGGTGAGAATGTACTGCGACACTGACGTTGACGGAAAGCACACCGGCACAGATATGGGTCACGCTCTCAAAAAAAGAATGGAGCAAGGCTTTACTTTTCTGAAAATGGACCTCGGAATTGAACTTATGCTGGATGAGCCCGGCTGTCTTAACGCGCCTTTGGGATTTTTGGAGGATATCAAAAAATATTCAATGAAGGCAATAAATCATCAAAAAGGCTCAATCGATATGGATATGATGCTGGGCAAAAACTACGAAGTTTTCACAATTCCGCATCACGCAACCGGCATACATATGACTCAAAAAGGTATGGATTATCTTGAGGATTACGTAAAACAGGTGCGTGATGTTATTGGTTATGAAGTTCCGCTTGCAATCGACCATTTCGGTCACGTTTGCATTGAGGACTGCATTATGTTTGCAAAACGCTTGGAAAAATACAATATCGCTTGGATTGAGGATATTGCACCGTGGCATTACACAAGACACTTTGAAAAAATTTCAAATGCGGTTAACGTTCCCATCTGCACCGGCGAGGACATTTATCTTGCCGAGAATTTTAAGCCTCTTATGGAAAACGGCGGAGTTTCGGTTGTGCACCCCGATATACTTACAATCGGCGGCGCAATGGAAATGAAAAAACTCGGAAATATGTGTGACGAATACGGTGTTGCAATGGCTATTCATATGGCAGAAAGCCCCATTGCTTGCATGGCGGCAATTCACGCCGCGGCAGCAGTTCAGAATGTTTTGGCGGTTGAATTTCATTCTGTTGACATTCCGTGGTGGAACGACATTGCAAACGGCATTGCAAATCCGCTCTTCAAAGATGGATTTGTGGATGTTCCAAATAAACCCGGTCTTGGCATTGACAGCTTAAACGAGGAGCTTATTGCCGAACATATGCACGAAAAATATCCTGAAATGTGGGCGGATACATCTTTCTGGGATAACGAATGGGCAAACGACAGAGAGTGGAGCTAATATAAAATAAAATTATATTTTAATATAAGGAGAAAATTATGAGTGAGAGAAGCAAAATTTTTGAAAGTTTTGAAAAGTATAAGGATTATACCGACGAAAGAGTAAAAGGCGGCATTGAAAAGTATAGAAAAGGCGATATAAACATTAAGGTTACAGACGCAGACGGCAAGAGCGTAAAAAATGCAAAAATAACTCTTAAGCAGACAAATCACGAGTTTAAGCACGGCGCAAATTTATTTATGTTGGATGAATTTGACACCGAAGAAAAAAACGAGGCTTACAAAGAACATTTTGCAAAGGCATTCAATATGGCGACTCTTCCCTTCTACTGGGATTCAACAGAACCCGAAAAAGGCAAAACGCGATACGATAAAAATTCTCCAAAACTCTATCGCAGACCGCCTATTGACCTTTGCATTGAATTTTGTGAAAAGCACAATATTGAGCCGAGAGAACATGCTCTTGCATACGATCATATGTTCCCCGCTTGGCTCAAAGACGCAAGTCTTGACGAAGTGAAAGAAAATTACGAACGCCGCTGCAAAGAAATTTCGGAGCGCTATGCCGACAAAATCCGAACAATAGAGGTTACCAACGAGCACTTCTGGATGGACGGAAAAACCCCTCTTTACGATCAAGACGATTTTATCGAATACTGTTTTAAAACCACGCGCAAATACTTTCCGAAAAATCAACTTTGCATAAACGAATGGAGCGAATTTTGGCGTGAAGCTGCAAGAAAACGTACGCGCTATTATTTAAATATTGAAAACGCAATAAAAAACGGCGCGCCGATTGACGCTATCGGAATGCAGTTCCATATGTTTACAAAGCAGGAAAGTGAGGAGGCATATACAAAACAAGCTTACAATCCCGATCATGTTTTTAAAGTGCTCGACTTATACTCAAACTTTAATCTTCCCATTCAGATTACCGAAATTACAATTCCTGCATACACAGACAAAAAAGAGGACGAAGAAATTCAGGCTAAACTTATCAAAAATATGTATTCTATTTGGTTTAGCCACAAAAACGTCGAGCAGATTATTTATTGGAATTTGCCTGACGGTTACGCAGCATTTGCTCCGCAGGGCGATATGACGGCAGGCGAAAACTACTATCGCGGCGGACTTTTGCGCTACGATTTAAGCCCGAAGCCGGCATATAATGTTATTTACGATTTGTTCCATAAAGAATGGATTACAAACGCTGAAATCCTTACTGACTGCGAAGGAAATGCAAAAACACGCGGCTTCTACGGCGAATACGACGTACAAATATGCGCAGACGGCAAATGCGTAAACAGCAAAATTAATTTTTCAAAAAACAACGGAAACGAATTTACGTTTTCGATATAAAGGGTGACAAAAATGTTTGATTTAACAGGCAAGAAGGCGCTTGTTACAGGCGCAACGCAAGGCATCGGCTTTGAAATTGCAAAAATTCTTTCGGAAAATGGCGCGTTTGTTTATGTAAACGGCGCGTCAAGCATCGAAAAATGCCAAAAAGCGTGTGAAAACATTAAAAACAGCGCGCCTGTACGCGCCGACATATGCAAAAAGGACGAAATCGACGCTATTTATAACCAAACGGGCGACGTTGATATTCTTGTTCTCAACGCGTCAATTCAGTATAAGCGCAAATGGGACGAATATACCGACGAAGAATTTGACATTCAGTTTGACTGCAATATAAAAAGCACATATTATCTTATCAAAAAATACGCTCCCGCAATGAAGAAAAACGGCTGGGGCAGAATTGTGACAATCGGCA
>JALEIO010000141.1 GCA_022769845.1 Oscillospiraceae bacterium | reverse complement strand
TGCTTATAAACAACATTCCCGATGGCACAAACATCAACAAAAACTGTGGCTCGACGCATATTGAAGGGCTCGAAAAATTTGTTGTGGAAAATAAATGCGATATGGGCTTTGCGTTTGACGGCGACGCAGACAGGTGTCTTGCGGTGGACGAAAACGGCGCTCTTGTTGACGGAGACAAAATTCTTGTTATATGCGCACAGGGTCTTAAAGAAGAAGGAAAGCTTAAAAACAACACTGTTGTCGCAACCGTAATGAGCAATCTTGGCTTTTTCAAGGCGCTTGACAAGCTCGGCATAAACTACGAGCAGACAACCGTCGGCGACCGCTACGTTTTGCAGAATATGTTGGAAAACGGACATATCATTGGCGGAGAGCAATCAGGGCACGTTATACTTCTTAACAACAACACCACAGGCGACGGTCTTGTTACCGCGCTGACCGTAGCATCAAGAGTTGCAAAAACGCACAAAAAGCTTTCCGAGCTTGCTTCGGTTGTAACGGTACTGCCGCAGGTGCTTGTTAATGTAAAGGTTAAAAACGAAAATAAAGATACATATTCAACCGACAGCGTTATAACCGAGGAAATTGCAAAGCTTGAAAAAAAATTTGACGGCAGCGGCAGAATTTTAATTCGTCCTTCAGGCACAGAGCCCCTTATAAGAGTTATGATTGAGGGCGAAAACTATGATGAAATAAAAAAAGACGCGGAATACCTCGCAGAGGTTATCCGAAAAAGACTTTTGTAAATTTGGTATTGATTTTTTTGAAAATTATGATACAATATATTTTTAACACAATTTATTTGCAGGGGAAGGAAGTGGTCTTATGAGAATGTGTTCAATGTGCAAAAAGAACCCTGCCGTTGTTTTTGTATCGAAAATTGAAGGCGCAAACAGAATAAACGAGGGATATTGCCTGTCCTGTGCGTTTAAGCTTGGAGTTACAACAAAAGAACAGCTTGCGGAACAGATAGATCTTCCGCCCGAGATGCTGGAAAATATGTTTGAGGGCTTGGAAAACGGCGATAACGAAAGCGTTATGAACTCTCTTCAGGATTTTCTTGCGGGCTCAAATCTTATGGAAATGATTCCCGACGATTTTAGAAGCGAGTCGGATTTTTCAAACGAAAAAATTCCGCTTAACGACAAAAAGGCAAAGCAGAATATCCGAAATGAACGAAAAAAGAAAAAGTGTCTTAACAATTTCGGCGTAAATTTAACCGAAAAAGCGCGGCAGTCGCTTTTGGATAAGGTTATAGGCAGAGAAAACGAAATTGAAAGAGTTATACAGATTTTAAACAGGCGCACAAAAAACAATCCTGTGCTTTTGGGCGAACCCGGCGTTGGAAAAACGGCTATTGCAGAGGGCATTGCTCAAAAAATCGCGGAAGGAAGCGTCCCCGAGCGGCTTGTTGACGCTCAAGTTTATCTTCTTGATATGTCGTCTATCGTTGCAGGCACTCAATATCGCGGACAGTTTGAAAGCCGTATAAAAAGCATTATTGAAGAGGCAAAAAGCGATAACGTTATTTTGGTTATCGACGAAATTCACTCTATAGTAAGCGCGGGTGATGCGGACGGCGCTATGAATGCGGGAAATATTTTAAAACCGGCTCTTGCAAAGGGCGATATTCATGTTATCGGCGCAACAACTCCCACCGAATACAGAAAATATATTGAAAAGGACGCCGCTCTCGAGAGAAGATTTCAAACCGTTATGATTGAAGAACCCTCCAAGGAGGATACCTACAAAATCCTTTTGGGAATTAAATCATATTACGAAAATTATCATAACATCACCATTGAGGACTATATTCTGCGCGAGGTTATTGATTTGTCGTGCAAGTATATTTCAAACAGATTTTTGCCCGACAAGGCAATTGATATTATCGATGAAGCCGCGTCAAAGCTTAATATTGATAATCCGTACACAAAAAAAATTGTCGATTTGGGCATAAAGCTTAAGGATGTAATCGGCGAAATTGAAAATCTCGAAAGCAGCGAAAGCGAGGAATACGAGCGTCTTGCAATGCTAAAAAGCGAAAAATGCCGTCTTGAAGGCGAATTAAGCGGCACAAAATCACTTATGCGCCAAACAAAAATTACTCTTGCCGATGTTGGCAGAGTAATCGAAATGTGGACGGGTATTCCTGTTAAAAACATCACCGAAACCGACCGCGAAAAGCTGCTTAACCTTGAAACAAGGCTTCATATGCGCGTTATCGGTCAGGACAAAGCGGTTACAAGCGTTGCCAAAGCCGTAAGGCGAAACCGTGCGCTCAAATTAAGCAAAAAACGCCCCGTTTCATTTATTTTTATCGGTCCTACCGGAACAGGTAAAACCGAGCTTGTAAAATCGCTTGCAGAAGCGCTTTTTAACGACGAAAATGCGCTTATAAGGCTTGATATGAGCGAATATATGGAAAAACATTCGGTTGCCAAAATTATCGGCGCACCGCCCGGA
>JALEIO010000128.1 GCA_022769845.1 Oscillospiraceae bacterium | reverse complement strand
TTACAATCTAAACTTATAATTAACGGGCGGGTTATATAACCCGCCTATTGTTAGTTAGCGGAGAAAAAAATGAACTTGAAAATTGCAAATTTTTATGTGCGGATATCGGGCGCACCATTTAAAGAGTTTGACGAGCTTTTTAAAGATTACATAACTTTTGACAAAATAACGAATTTTGACTTTGAAGTTGAGTTTTCTGTTATGGACAAAATACCAATGCCGAGCGCAAAGCTTACACTTCCGTGCAGAAAGTGGCAGCACTGCGTAAACGAGGACGGCGGCGTGTGCACAATGCGTATTGACGATGAAGGTCCTTTGTTGAGAAACGATATTTCGCCTGACGGCAAACACGCAAAGGTTGCTGTTGCAAACCGCAAAAAAATATACGGTGTTGACATTTGGTATATATCATTTTTTGCAATAGGCGAAGCGTTTTCGTATGCTATGCTGAAAAATAAATGCGGCGTTCTTCATTCTTCGTCAATTATTTTAAACGGCAGTGCAATCGCATTTTCGGCAAAATCGGGTACGGGAAAATCCACCCATACGTCCATTTGGCAAGAGGTTTACCCTGACACGGTTATTGTAAATGACGACACGCCTGTTATAAAATTTGAAAATAATATTCCGTACCTCTATGGTTCGCCGTTTGCAGGTACAAGCGGAATTAATAAGAATCAATTTGCCCCACTTAAAGCCATAGTGTTTTTGCATAGGGGCAAAACAAATAAAATTGAAAAAATTTCAGGTGCAAAGGCAATTTCTTATTTTGTAAATGAAGTAAGAAAGCCGCTTGTTGCTGATTATTTAGAACTTTGTATGGAGTTTACTGAAAAAATTTTAAAAACAACGCCTGTGTATCTTTTAAACTGCACGCCTGACAAAGAGGCGGTTGAAACAGTTATGAATACGGTGCGGATTTAACACAAAACAGGGGGTTTACAAATGAAAAAAATTATAAGCTTAATTTTAACCATTGCTTTAATTATTTCAACAATCGGAATAATGGGCGTTTGTGCAATTTCGTTTTCCGACCTTGACGGTCATTGGGGGAAAACGTACATTGACGCTCTTATAAACGACGGCACGATTAACGGCTATGATGACGGAACTTTTCGTCCTGACGGCACTGTTACAAGAGCGGAATTTGTTAAAATGATTGGCAAAGGCAGTGAAAAAACTGATGTGGTTTATACCGATGTTGACGAGAGCCACTGGGGTTATGATTACATTATGTATTCAGGACTTGACGTTTCGGGAACGCAGTTTTTGCCTGACAAAGCAATTACACGAGGTGAGGTTTTAAACCTAATTTGGAAGCGCAATGGCAGTAAAAAGGGCATTGCCGCACCGAGCATTATCACAAATCAGTCGGACAACAAGGACTCGGTGGCGTGGGGTTACACCTACGGAATTATGACGGGTGATGACGGACTTCATTTGCGACTTGACGATACGCTGACACGCGCAGAGGGGGCGGCGCTTATCGTGCGTTCAAGAGCAATAAATGAAAATTCGCCTGCAAAAGACTTTGTCAACACTGTTTCTGATGATATTTTGAAGACGGTATTTAACAGCCAGATTCTTTTTGACAAAGAATATAACCCGAATGCGACCTTTACAAACGGCGAAATGGCAAGAGCGGCTTTGCGTTTTGGTTCAAGACAGTATAATCTTACGTTTAAAAATGTTTCGGCGGTTAACGAGCTTGACTGCGAGTACGGCAAAGAGTTTTACGTTGTGCGCAATGAAACGCTCGCAAGCGTGCCGAATACGGTTGATTTTGTGAATAAAAATGCGAATGTTGGCGATACGCTTTCCGAAATGTGCTTCAACCTTATAAAGCTTGTTGCAAAGTCGGCAAAATTTGAAACAAATGCTTCGTATCCTGATACGCCCACAACTAACGATATACAGAAAAAATACCTTGACTATGCGGCGGCAAATGGAATTAATCTTTATGCGGACGGGAATTTGCACCCTGACAAGGAAATTACGATGAAAGAATTTGCTTGTATTCTTTTGCAGCTTGATTCGCTTATCGGTACGCAGATTTCGTATTCATCGGATGGCAGCGGCACAAACGAAAATCTTAATACCGAAGTTGCGAAATATCCCGCAAATTACGAAGATTATACTGCGATTATAAACAGCATTCCGACATATGTTTACGCAAATAAAATAAGCAGTGCGGCGGCGAGTGAGAGCTATTCTTTTGCAAGTGCTATGAATAAGATGTTTATAAATCCGCTTGCCGAAATGGAAAGAACGCTTGCAGGCAAAGGAATAAAAGCGCGTCTTACTTATTATCCAACGCTTGTGACAAATCCCGAATCGTATTTTGTTTACAGAATTAAAGCAGAAATTACCGAGGCAGACGGCGCAAGCCTCGCGGCTGCAATCGGCGATAAGTATAAATGCGCTGACATTACTGTATCAAAGGGCGATACAGTGTGGATTGACTTGAAAATTAAGCTTCCGATGGGCGATTTGCTGTTATTCTACAGCGACGCCGAAATTGTAAATGCATTTAAATAATGTCTACTGAACAAATGGTTTTGCAAAACCATTTGTGTGAAATTTACAATTTCACACCTAAAAACAGAAATGCTATTTTTAGGTTCACGACATTAAATAAAAATTAATTTTAAAAGACTGTTTTACAAATTGAAAAGCAGTCTTTTTTTTATTGACTAATGCATAGTTTTTTAGTATAATTTAGAGTAAAGGAAGTGGACAAATTGGAAATTAAAGCAACAAAAGCAACTGTAGACGCGCTTTTGAAAAATAAAAACTTGAGCGATGAAGAACTTATTGCTCTTTTAAAGACTGATACACTTGACGAGTATCTTTTTGCGTGCGCGGATAAGATTCGGCGCTTAAATTACGGCAATGAGGTTTATATAAGAGGACTTATCGAGATTTCAAATTATTGCAAAAACAACTGCTATTACTGCGGAATACGCGCCGGAAATGCCAAGCTTTCGCGTTACCGATTATCGAAGGAGGATGTTTTATCATGCTGCAGAGAGGGTTACAGACTGGGATTTCGCACTTTTGTTTTGCAGGGCGGCGAGGATATGTTTTTCACAGACGATATTGTTTGCGATATTGTGTCGAGCATAAAAAGTGAATTTCCCGATTGTGCAGTTACGCTTTCATTAGGAGAAAAAAGCTTTGAAAGCTATGTGAAATATCGTAATGCCGGTGCAGACAGGTATCTTTTGCGGCACGAAACCGCGGATAACGAGCATTACGGAAAGCTGCACCCCGAAACAATGAGTCTTGAAAACCGAAAAGAATGTCTTTTTAATCTTAAAAAAATCGGATATCAGACAGGTTCGGGATTTATGGTCGGGTCGCCGTATCAGACATATGAAACGCTGTTGGAGGATTTGCGGTTTTTGCAAAGTCTAAAGCCCGATATGATTGGAATAGGGCCGTATCTTACCCATCAGGATACGCCGTTTAATAAGTTTGAAAACGGCTCGCTTGCGCTTACGCTGCGTCTTGTTGCGATTTTGCGGCTGATGTTTCCGTATGCACTTATTCCGTCAACTACGGCACTTGGTACAATTAATCCAAATGGGCGCGAAATGGGGCTTAAAGCGGGTGCAAATGTTGTTATGCCCAATCTTTCGCCCACAAGTGTTAGAAAGCTTTATTCTCTATATGACCACAAAATCTGCACAGGCGACGAAGCCGCGCAGTGCATTGTGTGCCTTGCAAGCCGCGTTGAAAGTGTTGGATACAGGATTGTTACCGATGTGGGAAATGTGAAAAAATAGATAAAAAATATTTTTTTGATTCAGATATCAGCGCCCTTACACAAGAGATTAAACCGAATATTACGATACGATGATTAGTAAAAATTCTGCTCAATATTCGAGCAGAATTTTTGCGCTATTTTAATTCTTCGGTAAATTTTATTGTTACTGACGAACCTTTTCCGAGTTCGCTTTCTATAATCAAATCCGCATTATCTCCCCAAAAAAGTTTAAGCCTTTTATATGTGTTGCAAATTCCGATTCCTTTGCCTGTAAGACTTAAATCTTTGTCGGTAAATTTGTTCTTAAGTTTTTCGAGTTCTTCTTTTGCCATTCCGCAGCCGTTGTCCGAAATTACTATCACAATAAAACCGTCATCAGCAAAAATGTTGATTTTTACAATGCAATTTTCGGATTTATTGTCAAATGCGTGGAAAAAGCAATTTTCCATAATCGGCTGAAGAATAAGTTTTAATGTTTTGTGATTTAAAAGATTTTTGTCAATTTCCCATATAAACTTATATCGTCCGGGAAAACGTATATCCCAAATCGAAAGGTAGTTCTTTGTGTTTTCGATTTCATCGGAAAGTGTAACGGTTTCGTTTGCGCGGCTTATGGAGTATCTGAAAATTTTAGATAAATTTCCTATAACCTTGCTGGTGGAAAAATCGCCGTATTTAAGCAAATTAAGATTAATCATTTCGAGAGTGTTATATAAAAAATGCGGATTAATCTGTTGCTGAAGCGCGTTCAGCTGTGCCTGAATTTTAAGTGCGTTTGCACGTTCCTCCTCGCGCATAAGCGCAAGCTTGTCCTCGGTGATTTTCTTGATATGCCGTATCATTTTGTTGTAAACGTTCAGCATTTCTTCAATTTCGTTTGATTCGTCAGAAATTTTATCGATAGGGTATTCCGACGCCTCGCCTGCCGACATTGCGTTTTTCACTCTTTCGAGAGGACTTAAAAATTTTGACGAATATCTCCACGAAATAATAAGTACAACCACAAGAAGCGATAAAATTGCGAAAATATCAAGGCTTATGATGGTGTAAATACTGCTTTTAAGCTTAGACACACTTGTAAAAGTATATAGTTTCCAGCCGAAATTTTTATAATCTGAAGTAAATACTATTTCCGACGAGTTTTTGTTCAAAATTTTATTTTTTTGCTCATTGCCGATAAGCACACTTTGAAAAATGGTGTTGTTTTGCGAATCAACAAGCATATAACCTACATCGGAGTTTGCAACCGAAAAACTCGGTGATTCCATTTTGAAAATTATAACATCGTATGAACCTGTGTAGTTTTGCGTCATAAGGCCGATTGAACTGTCGCCGAAAAGGTCGCTCGGTATATAAACAAGCGCTTTCGTGGAGGGCGCGTTTTTACAAGCCTCCGATATGAGCGACACAAATTTTGGGTTTATAATCCTGTCTTGGCTTTCGTTAGGTATGTTTGCAAGATTAAATTTTGAATCAAGTGTTACCTTATATTTTATACGGGTTAAAAAGTCGTCGTCCATTATTTCAAAGTCCAAACAAAACGCATTTATGTAAAAGTCAAAGTTGTCCATAATCTGCTGTGAAAGCTGACGGTGCGACACCTGTGCCTTGTCTTTTATAAAGCGGTTTGACATCAGATTGAAAGCTGTAAGATACATAGTTGACGAAACAATGGCAGGCAGAATTATTGCAAAAATCATTGCGTAAAAAATATTTTTGCTTATGTCTGAGCGTGGTTTTGCCGAGTGAGGAAGGTTCAAATAATCAAAATTTTCAATCTCGTCGCTTTTGTTGTTGAGATAGAAAAATCCGTTGAGAATATTATACGGTTCCATAATGCGATCAGCGTATTTTGCCGAAATTTTAAACGACCATTCGACAAACGCAAAGCACAAAAGAAGCATTATGCCTATAAACAGAATATCAGCAAAATTATAGTGAAATTTGCTTTTTATAACGGTTGTGAATATCGCGGTCGAGTGGGACGGGAAATTCTTTATTGAGTCGTTATCGTACACCGAATTAGTGTTAAAGCTTTTTCCTTTTGCGTAAAATGCGGTGTTTGAATTATCGAGAAGTACAACGCTTGAATCGGTGAGATTTATGTCGGCGAAAATTTCGTCAAAAAATGCCTGATTGTATATTATTATGCACAGTACGTCGTCTTTTATGGTATAATAAACGATTTTACCGTCAAGCTCATCGAGCATTTTCGCATAGTCCGACTGCATTGATTGCGGAACTTTTATATTACTGTAATCGGTTTTGTCAAAAACAAATATCCGCTGATAATTAATCGCAAAAGCGTTGTTGTCGTAATTTTGAATAAGCGGCAGATACTCAAGTTCAAGCTTGCCCATTGATGAAAAAGTTTTGTTGAGATAGCTTATGGAAAATTGATTTGGATTTCTTCCTATAAGATAATATCCGTTAAAATACATTTCCGAAAGAAGTGAATTTTCGAGAGTTTTTTTGATTCTATTGTATTGCTGGCTGCTTTCTGCGGGCGGAGCAAAAACAGAGTTGTTGCGGCAAAACTGAATTGCTGACGAACTGCGGAAAAGCTCGATTAGATTGTCGGTTTTTACGTTAAGCGCATCTGCCTCGGAAAAATAGTGATATTTTTGAAATTCCAACGTTTGTTTGTAGCTTGAGTATTTTGTCTTAAGATAAGACGATGAAATTGTCACAAACAAAAACGCTTGCACGCAGATTGCGAGTATGCGGATAAGCAGCGTTATTTTTTTGTGATAAGAAGTTTTATTCGTCTGCAATATGCTCACTCCTAAAAGTATATGGGGTAAGACCTGTTTGTTTTTTGAATGCAAAAGTAAAGTATCTCGGATTTGAATATCCGACACTTTCTGCAATTTCGTTTATTTTGTGCGCGGGATTTTTCAAAAGTTTTTTTGCCGCATCAATACGCAGTTTTGTTAAAAGTTCGGTAAAACCGATGCCCACCTCTGTTTTTATAACCCTTGAAAGATAGGTTGGATTTGAGTATATATGCGATGCAACGTCGGTGAGAGTAATCTGTTCGCTGAAATGTTCTTTCATATATTCAAGCGCCGCTGATACAATATGATTTTTTGAATGAGTGCCGAGTTTTATCGATGTTTCGCTTTTTTCAAAACGCTCGTCCATGCGTTTTGATACCTCACTGAAAGTTTCTTTCCATTCGTCGATGTCAATGGGCTTTAAAAGGTAGTTAAAAACATCGTTTTTGAGACAATGCTTGACAAATTCAAAATCATTATAGCCCGAAAGCGCCACGATTTCGATATCCTTGTTGTATTCTTTTGCAAGGCGTATAAGTTCAAGTCCATCCATAAGAGGCATTTTTATATCGGTAAGAAGAATATGTACCTCGTTGTTTTTGATGTATTCGTATGCTGCAAGACCGTTTTCAACGGTTGCCGCAACGGTGATATTGAAACTGTTCCAATTCAGATATGAGAGTCCTTCTCTAATGTTAGGTTCGTCATCGGCAATAAGAAGCTTATACATTTTTACCTCCAAAGTTTGGTCTCTGCTTTTGCGGTTACTTCCACTAAATATATTTTACACTATTTTTTTCTTAATTCAAGATGTTTTATAGAAATTATACAATAAAATGTTTGAAAATGATAGTCATTTTGAAGATTATGTAAAAATTTATGAACAAAAGCAAAATTTTATACGTTGTGAAGTTGGCGGTGTAATGGTATAATTCTAATATATAATACTGCACTTTTTTGTGCAAACATTACAATTTATAAGGAGATTGAGAAGATGAAAAAATCACTTTGCTTGCTTGTTGCAATCGCGGTTATGGTGTCTTGCACACTTAATGCTTTTGCATATGCACCCGTAGGTGACGGAAAAGTTTATACCAAACCTGATAAATCAAGCCCGTTAAAAGCTGATTCGGGCGTTGACGATTCACACACATCTTGGGAGTTTAAATCGCCGACAGGATTTTATTATACAGTAATTCCCGACGCAACCGTTGATGACGGAAACGGCGAGAAACAGTATTTCGTTATTTCCAATACATATTACGGAAAAATCCCGGGCTATGCAAGTCTTACCGAGCGCGAAAGCTGGATTTTCGATCCTGAAATTAACGGCGGCTATGCACACTGGCTAAACAACGAATTTTTAAACGGCGAAACGGCCGAGGGTCATGACAACTTCACGGGAAACAGTCTTGACGATGGGATTGTCGATTATCTCTGTGCGCACGATTGGTATGTTGAGGGTTACGGTCCATCTGCGAATGGCAATGAAAATATAGATAAAAAATATCACTATGACTATTATGCAAACGCAAAGGTTGCACTTCTTTCTACCGTTGAATTTATGAATTACGGCAAATATATGAAACAAAGCCTTAAGTTTGCGGACGGTAAAGCTGTGCCGTCAAATCTAAACTTTTCTTGCCTTTTGAGAAGTTTTGCAACTCTCGGCGGCTCAAATGAAGCTTCTTGGATTAAGCGTTATGTTCAGTCGAGCGGTAACACGGGTAACTGCGGAACATTCTATTGCGGTATAAGACCCTGCTTTTATGTAAGCGAAAAATATTTCAAAGAAAACAGACTTACAGAGTACGGTGATTATATCACAACAATTATAAAAGAAAACAACACGCGTGACTCGCTTAAAGAACTCGGATATTCCAACGATGAAATTAACGCAATCTGTACTGACGCAACGCTTACTCTCGACAGTGTAACTGTTTCGGGTGACGGAGTTGTTGACAGCGAACTTTCTGTTTCGTTTGTATATTCCGACGGTGTTGAAGAAAAATGCGATACTTCGGCGGCAATTATAAAATGGTATTCGGCATCTTCCGAAAACGGCGAATACACACAGATCAGCGGCGCTGATACAGATACTTATATGATCACAGCGACGGATAGCGGAAAATACATAAAAGCGTCGGTAATTCCCGTTTCGCTTGACGGTTCGTACGGTATTGAGAAAATATCGGACAATGCCGTTAAAGCAAAAGGTAATATAAACGCGGTTGTTCCCACAACTTTAACTTCCACAGGTGAATTTACAAGCAATAACGGACGCGTTTCACCGCAGAGAGCTGAAAATGAATTTGTATATAACGGCGATGACGGCGAGTATGCTTATTCACTTTTGGATGTTACCGAAAAAGACGGCGAAAATGCATTCCTTATTTACTCAAACGACAACTACGGAGATGCGAGCACGGTAAGTGAAATTTTCCATACAAATAATACTTTTAATCCTGACGATAAAACAAATATCGCACATTGGCTTAACAACGAGTTTTTAAACGGCGAGGGCAGCGCACAAAACGGAAACAAATCTACATTTGACAGAGTGGCTGCCGAATATGCACTTGTAAACGATTGGTATGTTGAGGGTAACGGTAAAGGCAATGATGTAAACTACAAAACTACTTCCGTTACGCAGAACGACTACACGGCAACTTGTAAAATTGCTCTTTTGTCGTACAGTGAATATGTAAAATATCAGGGTAAAATCGGATATAAAGCAACATCGAGTATTGCGAGTGCAGGCGACAGAGTGCTTTTGAGATCGCCGAACACAAACACATTTTTAGCGATGAAATTCTACGGTTCGGGTTCGGGTAACGTTTCGCATCAGAATGTTGCAAATGAGCTTAATTCCGACGGCAGTGTAAATAAAGAATACTCGTTTGTATGCACAACAAACCCTGTTGTTATACGCCCTGTTTTATATGTAGGACTTGACTATTTCAAAAATGTTAAACTTACAAAAGTCGGTGACAACGTTAAAAAGGCAATTAGGGAAAACATTTCCAAAAATGAACTTGTGGGATTATATACCGAAGAGGAGCTTGTAAATCTTCTCGGATATTCGTCTGATGTTTCCGAGGTTTCTGACGCGGTAGTTTACGGTGTTGCGGCAGCAGGAGAAACACTCAATATCAATTATGACGAGACAACTCTCCCCGAAAACGCGGATGTTACCGTATCGTGGTATGTTGCAAATTACGACGGTGAAGTCGGAACAAAAGACGGAGAGGGTGTTCGCTACACAATTCCGGCTTCGTATGCAGGAAAATACATCACTGTTCATTTTGATGTAACAGACAGCATAAGCGGAGATAAACTTAAATCGGAAAAGATTTATGTCGGTAAAGTAAAAGGTGCGCAGAATGTCAGCGCGGTTTGCACGGTAAGCGATGATAAAAAAGTATCCTTCACCATTAAGAACAATTCGGGCGATAATACAAAGAAAGCACGCGTTATAATTGCGCCTTTTGACGAAAACAATGTTATGCTTGATATTCAAAGTGAAATATACAATCTTTCGTCAACGGTTACCGATGAAATTTCGATAAATGAAGTTGCGAACGCTGCATTTTACAGAATTTTGATTATAAACGCACAGGATAACAGCCCGCTTTACGCGATGAAGTTGAGATAGGAAAGGAGATTAACAAGGTATGACAGTAAAGAAAAAGATTTTTACGGCATTTGCATCGGCACTTGCAGTGCAGACGGCATTTGCAACCTGCTTTGCCGAGATAGAATTCAAGCCGGAAAACGGCGGATATTCGCTTATCGGTTCAAACGAGGTTTGTGACGGCAACTATATGTCGATTATTGTTGAACATTCAAACGATGAGGGAACGGTTACCGACCACGCGTCATATGTTGTAACGGACAAAGACGGAAATTTTTCCTATCATTTTGAACTAAAACCCGATGCGCTCGCTGAAGATTACACCGTTAAAGTTTCGGCGGTTGACAAGGGAATTGTTTTTACAACCGACTTTTCTCACGCGGATGAGGGCAAGAAAAAAGACGTTGTAAAATATCTTAACGGTGAAAAAACACCCGAAGCGGCACTTGCCGAAGCGGTTAAATACTCAATGGTTTCGTATCCCGAAAACAGGAGAGATTCTTTCCCGTCAAGCTGGAATGACGATTATAAAAAACTTGTTTATTCGCAGATTGCGGAACATGGTTTTACAATGGAAAATTACGCACAGAAAATCGAGCAGATTTACGCGGTTACCGAACTTGCGTTTGCAAACGGCGAAAATATTGCGGAAATCGTTTCAAAGAACATTGAGCATCTCGGATTTAAGAATTTTACAGAATATTACAACGTTTACATCAAAAATTCGGATGATATAAACGCACTTATACTTAAAAACGATTTTTCAAATATCACCGAAGCACAGAAAGTTTTTAAGGAAACGACGATTCTTGGTGAAATTAACAAATCATCGTCACCAAGCGGCATAGTAAGCATTATCGAAAACAATTCGGAGATTTTCGATAAAACGGTTACCGACCTTGACGATAACAGCAAAATTTTACTTGCCGGAAAAATAATCGACGCAAAAGAAAAAGGTACAATTTTAGCGAAAATGTCTGAAGTTAAATCGTATATTCCTACGGATGGCAGCGAAAATCCCGGCGGTTCGACAACATCGTCGAAAGGATCGTCGTCCGGCGGTTCGTCAGGTTCTAAAATGACTGTTGTTCCGAGCGGAAATATTACCGATATAAAAGACGAGCTTATGAGCTTTGCGGATATAAACGACGCAAAATGGGCAAGAGAGGCTATTGAAAGCCTTGTTGCTAAAAACGTCATAAAAGGCTACGAGGATGGTGATTTCAGACCTAACGCTAACATCACGCGTGAAGAATTTGTAAAAATTGTTGTCGGCGCATTCGGAATTGACGTTTTGGAAGCAAGCAGCGAATTTGATGATGTTTCGGAAGATAACTGGGCGAAAAGCTACATCATGGCGGCTAAAAATGCAAAAATCGTAAACGGAATCAGCGATAAATTGTTCGGACTTGGCAGAAACATCACTCGTGAGGATATGGCGCTTATGCTTGTAAATGCTTACGAGGCGAAAAAAGGTGCGATAAATTCAAGCGAACATTTGTTCTCGGATGATGCGGACATTGCGGAATATGCAAAATCGGCAGTCGCAAAACTTTACGGTGCAGGTGTTGTTTCAGGTTATGAGGACGGCACATTCCTTCCGAAAAACAATGCGACACGTGCAGAGGCGGCACAGATGGTTTATAAGATACTTAAAATAGGAGAGTAGAATAAATGAATAAAAGAATAATTGCATTTATAACAGCTTTTGCTATGTTGTTTACACTCTGCGGCAGCATTTCGATTTTTGCGGAAGGCGAAACTTTGGACGAAACTCCGGTAGTTGCCGACACCGCATATGACGAGGCTTTAAAACTTCTTTCCGCACTCGGCGTGAACAGTTTGGCAAATAACGATAAATTAGTTACATATAATGTTTTTTATGACGTTCTTTCAATCATTTTGTCACAGGGCGGTGCGGCGCTTGATATTTCCGACCTTACGGGAATTTCGTTCAGCCGCGCGGCAGGAAGTACGGGCCTTACATACGAGGACGCGGTGCGCAGTCTTGTAAATCTTTTGGGTTACAAGGCGCAAACCGATTCCGCAAACGGAAGCTTTGCAGTTTATGTCTCGATTGCGAGTAGAATTGGCTTGCTTTCCGATGTGGAAGACGCGTCAAATGATAATATAAGCGCGAGAAATACTGCGGTTATGCTTAAAAATGCGCTTGATACCGATATGCTTCAGGTTAAAACCCTCGGCACAAAGGTAAGTTACGAAACCGTTAAAGGCGAAACACTTCTCTACGTTTACAGAGGAATTAAAAACGATGAGGGCGTTGTTGAGGCAAACGGTTATACTTCGTTTTTCTCTGCTGACGGTATGGGCAAAGACCGAGTTAAAATCAACGGCATTATGTATGAGGATGAGAAAAACTCGGCAGGCGATTTAATCGGTTATGCAGTGAAATATTACTACTACGACACCGGCAAAACCGACAAAATTCTCACCGCGTATGCTGATGATGAAATGAACGATATTATAGAAATAAACGGGAATTTCACCGGTTTTGAAGGCAGAAAAGTTTACTATACAAACGATAGCGGTAAAGAGAAAAATGTTACGATTCCCGGAAGCGTACCCGTGCTTTACAACGGTACGGCACTTTCGAAATATGACAGTTCGGTATTTGACTTTACTGACAGCCGCGCATATCTTATAGACAACGACAACGACGGCAAAATCGAAGTTGTATCTGTTTGGAAAAGCACAGAATACTACGTTAACAGTGTTGATACGATTCTTACAAAAATCCACGACGGAATCGGAAATCAACTTATAGATTTGAGTGAGTCGAGTGATTTTGACCGCATAAGGTTTTTTGATGAGAATGGTGAAAAAACAACATTTTACAGTATTGGCGCAGGCGATTTGCTCACCGCTTACATCAGCAAAGACGGTCATCTTTTTGATGCTTATGTGTCAAAGCAAAAAGTTAACGGCAAAGTTGTTGAAATAGGAAAGAACAACATCGACAGAAGCTTTATTACAATCGGCGAAAACGAGTATTTTATGACTGATAGTTTTTATGCAAAAGAAAAAGAAAATCTTCTTCTCGGAATTTCGGGAACATTCTATCTTAATCGCGACGGTAAAATTGCATATGCGGTTTATACCGACGGAGAAATGAACTACGGTTATCTTACATACATAGACTACGAGGACGGCTTAAAAAGCCCCATTTCGGGAAGAATACTTAAATCCGACGGAAAATTCGGTCAGCTTGAACTTAAAGAAAAAGTAAAAATCGACGGCAAAAATTATACATCTTCAAAAACAGCACTTGAGGCACTCCGAAATGCGGTAACAGCAAGCGGAACGGGTGTTATACGCTACGATGTTGATGAAAACGACAAAGTTTATGTTGTTGACACAGCTTACCGTTCGCAGTATGAAGGTGAAAATACACTTTTCTCGTTCGGCCCGAAATCTGCGGCGTCATACACTGCCGCTACAACGCTTTTCCACACAAAGTTCAGACTTGACGCGACGAAAACGGTGCTTTTCTTTGCACCGACTGACGCAAATCTTCAGAGCGAGGACAACTTTGGCGTAGGTGATCCTACAATGCTTAAATCAAGCGCTACGCACATTGTTCAGGGCTTTGGTACAGACAAAAAGAATTTCATACCGGAAGTTGTTGTATGTGATGAAAGCTTTATTCTCGATGACAAAATTGTAAGTTCGACTGCATCTTTTGTTTTCAAAGAGGCTAAAAAGGTGCTTAACGAAAACGGCGACGAAACATACAAAATTTCTTATTTTAAAACATATAACCCTAAAGAAGCATATTGCTCGGAATTAAGTGTGTTTGAGTCGAGCGGCATAAAAAGCGGCGATGTATTTGTCGGACTTTTCAACAACAAGGGCGAATTTTCGAGAATGCTCAAAGTATATGACGCAAAAACCCACGTGCTTGATTTAAGCTATTACGAGGCAAACAGCATATCAACCTCAAGTTATTCGTCATACTGTTTCCAGATGGCAGGCTATATTTATTTCAACAACGGAACAACAATCGGCATTTGCACCGACGACCCTGCAACAATTACCGATATGGGTGACGGAAAAATCACTTGGTTTAAAATCAGCGACACGGTCGGTACACTTGTAGACAGCTCATATAAAGAGACCGACGCGCGCTATATGAGAAGAATTGCGGGTATTGAAATGAAAGACTACGTTCGCTACGGAAGCGATTGTGCAAGGGCTTATGTGAGGGTTGACAACAACAGTACCCAGCTTGTTGCGGTATATCAAAAGTAGGAGTGTGAGCGTAAATGAAAAAAATCTTTATTTTGCTTTTTGTATTGCTTATGCTTTCGCCTGCGGTGTATGCCGAAAAAAGCGAACTTTCCGTATCCGTTCCCGAAACTTTTTTAAGTATTCAGGATTTCGGTAAGGCGTATATCACAGTATCGGTCACAAACAAAAGTGACGATGCGGCAGAATATGATTTATCGTATGAAATATTGAATTACGAAAATTGGGGCGGAGAGCATAAAATGGGAAGTTTGAAGGTTGGCGGCTGTTCAACCGAAACGATAAATGTTATTTCCGACTTTCCGAAGGGTGCGTATGAGGTGCAGGTTACCGCGACAAACGGCGATGAAAAATACACCTCAAGCGTAAAAATGGCTGTTATGGAACCGAGCAAACCGCAGTTTATGGACGAATACACACGAATAGGTGTTCATACGTCTCTTGCGGTTGCTGATGTGACGGCCACAAATCTTGAAACAACGAGAAAGAATGCGTATAATGCCGTAAAAATGACAGAAACTCTCGGTTTTATGTGCGTTCGTTACGGTCAGGCAATTATGTGGAGATATCTCGAATCGGATGACGGTGAGATTAAAGACTACATCGTTCCGATGGACTATCTTAACAACATTCGTGCACAATCGTTTTTGGGTGTTCAGCCGTATCGTCCGAGCAACGGAGCAGGCGGCGAACACGGACAGACGTCCAAAACACCCGAACAAATCAAAAGCAACATTGACTATATGTTAAAAAGGCTCCGAAACGACTATCCGAAAATTAAGTTTTTCGCTGAATTCGGAAATGAGCCCGACCTCGACAAATATTTTCCCGGCACTGACAAATACGGTATTATGTATCTTGATTTGTTGCGACACATCTCGCTTGCGTTAAACGATGAAACGGATGACTTTGCGCTTGTCGGCGGTGTTACGAGCGGCGGTAACAATGCGGTACCTTTGCTTGAGTACATTTTTCAGCAGGATGCTTATAAATATCTTGACGGTTTTTCATATCACCCGTACATCAAAGCGGCAACTGTTGATGCGCGTTATGATGCTTTTACAAAGGGTTATGAGGATTCGGCAAACGGTAACGGCGGTTGGCTTCAGAAAAAAATAACAGAAATCGGTTGGGACGCAAAGTGGGAGGCGGATGAATCAAACCGCAGTCACTACGCGCGTTCGGACGACGTGACAAAGCTTTATCTTAAAACGTTTTTACACGATATAGATACAACAATTTACTATGCGTCTGTATCTACCGGCTTGGGCTTGCAGCTTGGTTCTAATGACTTTGAGGTTGCAACACCTACAAGTATCGTTGCGGCAAATTGCACAAAAATGCTCAATTCCGCACAGTATGTCGGTGAATATCCTTTGTGCGAAAATTCACAGTGTGCTGTATTTATCCGTGACGGAAAACCATTTTTGGCGGCTTGGATTCCCGGTGAAGAAACATACACTATGAAATTTAACACTCCGGTTACCGTTGAAGATATGTACGGAAACATTATCGAAAAAGACGTTACCGAGGTTGTTATAAATTCCGCCGTTAAATATATTTACGGTTTTGGTATGGATTTAGTTTACGACACGGCTTATTCGGTTAAGGAAAAAAACATCGACAAACTTTCGGCGCAATACGAAGGAAAGTTTGATGCTTCGGTATTTGACAAAATTAAAGCGATTTCGTCAGACGACATTGCAAAAGATTCGTACGATGCGCTTGTAACTTACTACAATGTGGGCGACAGACTTATCGACGATTTTGCAAACGGAAAAACAAGTTTTAAGCTTAAAGAACTTTCGGAATTTTTATCCGATTGGAACAAACAGGGCGAAAAACTTGCAAACGTTTACGGTATATCATACGGTGACAAGAATTTGCCTGTAAGCGAAAAATACAACGAAGTTAAGAACAAAGTTAAAACCATAAAAGGTGAAGAAAAACACTCGCAGATTCTGTTTACCGATAAAATGCTCGAATATTCGCGTGTTTATTACAGCAAAGCGGCAGACGCAAAAAGCCGCGATTACGATGTAATGCGCGCACCGATTGCGAATGCGAACAGTTTCTTGTCTGAACGTGTTGCAATGTGGGCGGAAGAAATTTTACCGTTCCAAAAAGTAGATTATACAATCGGTATTTTGACGCACGCACTTCCTGTTACCGCAAACTTCTATTCGCTTGATGAATATGTTGAAACGGAGTATGAAGTTTACAATGAGCGTTCAATTCCGATTGATGGCGAAATTATCGTCGAAAACGGCGAAGGCAGACAAATGGGTGAGAGTATTCCGATAGAACTTGAGGCGAACGGATATACGAAAATGACACTTAAAGTTTACAACGACAAGAGTACAAAAACTACCGATACATACAAAATTAAAATTGTTCAAAACGGTGAAATTCTTAACGAAAGATGGTTCCCGATAACACGTCAGCTTGCGGTTAAGGCTGAACTTATGGCGGCGGAGGATACATTTGATAATCTTGAAAGAATAAGTGTTAAAATTACAAACGTAACTCCGTATCCTGTTGACGGTAAGGTTGATATAACATACTTGCCCGATGGCTGGGAGCTTGAAAAAACCACCGAGAACTATACTGTTGAGGCAAACGAAACAATAGCGGTAAGCTTCAATATTCTTTCCAAGAAAAAGGTTGCGTTTAACAACTATGTAATAGGCGTAAATGTGTGTGACAAAGACGGCACCGAATTTTTGAACGTTAAAAAAGGCTTGAACTTCCCGTTTGTTGTAAGAACAGATAAGGCGATTGACATTGCAGCGTTTGACGGCGATATTACGGATTGGGCTAATGCATACCCGCTTTACGCAGGCGGCATTACAGACGCAACAACAAAGGAAAACTGGCGAAAAGAGGACGTCGGTTCGATTACCTATATGAAGTATGACAACAACTATATATACGTTATGTCCACCGTTTACGACAGCATTTACAACCAGCGTTATACAGGTTCAAACAGCTGGAACGGCGACAGTATTCAGATGTATCTTGACCCGCTAAACAACGGCGGAACATCACCGCAGGCGGACGATTACGCGTTCTATGCGGCATATACCTCAAACGGCAATGAAATGGGTATTATGAACGTTAAGTCAACATACAACGCATTCAACGAAAATATTAATGTTTTGCGTGACAATAAGCTCGGAATTTCGAGATATATTATCAAAATTCCGTTCAGCGAAGTTCAGCCGCTTAAAGCAGGCGATACTTTCAGATTCAATATGTGCTTCAACGATTCGGATATCGAAGTTCGTCACAAGGTTGTCGAAATAACAGACGGCTTAAAGGTTGGAGGAAACGGCAGAGCACCGTCAAAGTATTATGAATATGTACCGTGCGATACCGAAAAGGCTGCCAATACACCGTTTGAAGACGCACTTGTTGATATAACAATGAAGCACGCTTTGTATGAATAGTAATTGCAAAAATGTAAAAAATTATGACTAAAACAAAACATTGTTACATTGTGCATAATGTATGAAAATATTATAATTAGATTAAGATGAAATGTACGATTTGCATAGGCGTAAATACAAATTGCGCCTATGCAAAAGAACAATAATGTGAGGAGGCAGAAAATATGAAAAAAAGACTAATCGGCAGTATTCTTTGCGCGACCGTTGCAGTTAGTATGCTTGCGGGATGCGGAAGCAAAGAAGCTACAAAACCCGATGAGAAAAAAACAATAAGAATTACTTATTCGGCGGGTGAGCTTGACGGTGAATCGAAAGATTTGAACGTTATATTCGCTGACTTTTACAAAGAGCATCCCAACTGCGAGGTTGTTCTTGAAGAGGGCGGAAGCGCACTTATGGCGAAAATTGCTGCTAATGACGCACCTGATATTATCAGAACAAATTCAATTTTGGATGTTCCTACATATGTAAACAAAAATATCATTATACCGCTTGACGATATGCTCAAGAAAAGTAAACTTTATGACGAAGATGATATTTTCTCCGCTTGTATTGATTGTTTCAAATATGACGGAAAAGAGTTCGGAAAAGGCAAAATTTACGGACTTCCCAAAGATTGGGCCCCGTCGTCAATGTGGGCAAACAAGTCTATGTTTGAAGCACAAGGCTTAAGAATCCCGACATACGATGATCCGATAACATTTGATGAACTTGCTGATTATGTTAAAAAACTTACGGTTAAAGAGGGAAACAAAGTTAAAGTATTCGGATACTCCGATATCAGCTCACCTAACGTAGCTGTTGAAACAATGCTTAATCTTATGGGCAAATCTATGTATTCGGAGGATTTCTCAAAAGTAAACTTAAAGGATGAGGACGTAAGAAAAGCGTTCAAATATGTTTACGATATGAAAATCAACGGTTATACACAATCTCCGCTTTTCCCGATGGGTGGCAACGGAAACTCTGAATTTCCGCAGGGGATTTGTGCTATAAACAACTTTGGTTTGTATTCGGGTTCTACATATATTAAAAACCCCGACAGAACAGTTGATTTCGACGATATGATACTTTGCCCGACTCCTGTTATGAACAAAGATCAGAAAGCAACTTATACCGTTTCCCCTGTTGGCGGCACAATCAGCGCGTCGACAAAAGACATAGACCTTACATTTGCTTGCTGGGAATACATTCACCTTGGTGTTCCGGCGCAGAAAAGAGCAGCTTCGGGATTTAATCTTCCTGTTAAAAAATCCCTTGCAGAGAATGCAGATATTAAAAACGAGTTCCAGAAAAAGAATTTCGATCTCACTGTTAAATACGCTGAAAATGGCAGCTACACATTTGTAAGATCTAATCCTTATGTTGGTTCAAAAGCGGTTGAAAGTATTATGGAAAAATATTTCACTCCGCTTCTTTACGGTCAATATACGTTTGACGAAGCTTTGAAGCTTATGGAAAACGAAATTCAGCTTTTGATTGACGAAGGCAGAGCGCAATAAAAATTATTATTTCATCTTAAAGCCGAAGGAATATTCTTTCGGCTTTAAACAAAGATGATGTTTTTATAAAAGTATTATTTTAAGGAAGATGTATTATGAAAAACTTAACAAAAAAGGCATCGGCATCTGAAACCAAAAGAGTGCTTAAAGTTAAAAAAAGAGGAACAGGTCTTGAAAAGGCGCGTTATCGTGCGTTTTATGCAATTATGGCACCGTTCATTTTCTTCTTTCTTTTAACTAAAGGCTATCCGCTTGTATGGGGACTTTATATCAGTTTCACCAACTTCACCGGATTTAATCTTGATAATCTTACATTTGTCGGACTTTCAAACTTTAAACGCGTATTTGCGGACAATGAGGCAATGCCATCTATTTTGCGAGTAATCGGAATAGGCGTTATAACAGTTCCTGTCGGCACGGTTATTTGTGTAACAATATCGCTTATATTGAGTAATACTTTTCGAGGTGTCAGTGTGTTCAGAACGCTGTTTTATCTGCCGTCGGTTATCCCGGCGGTTGCGATTGCGCTTATGTGGAAGGGTATTTACGCATACGACGGCGGACTTTTCAACTTCGTACGTGAACTTTTCGGCGCAGAAGCAGTTAACTGGCTTGGCTACGATTATGTAAAACGAGCCCTTATGATTATGATGCTATGGACTGCCGGCGGAGGTGCGCTTACGATAATAGCGGCGATAAAAGGCATACCCGAAGATTTATATGAGGCGGCTGACATCGAAGGAGTCGGCCCCGTTGCAAAAACGTTTAAAATTACATTGCCGCTTGTTTCAAATATGATTTATATGCACATTACCACGTCGATTATCGGTACACTTCAGCTTTTTGCACAGCCTGTGCTTTTGGCGGGTGCAAGCGGAGAAGGACTCACAAGTGTTCCGATACGTCCTGTTTACACATACCTCGTTCACGTATATCAGCAGATTTTCGTAAATATGCGTTTTGGCTATGGTATGGCTATGGTATGGGTAATTTTTGCGATAATTATGACTATCACATTTGTGCTTGAGGGTACAAAAAAATATTGGGTATATACCGAAACAAACTAATTTAGTAGGAGCTTATTATGGAGAAGAAAAAAAGAATTACATATATTATTTGGTTTGCAGTCTGCACACTCATCAGCATCATATTTATAGTTCCTCTTTACTACACCTTTGTAAATTCACTGCGTTCGATATATTCGTTGCCCACGATAGCGCTGACGCAAAAACCTGAGTGGATAAACTATAAATATGCGGTAACGCTTATACCGTTCCTGCGTTATTTGAAAAACTCGTGCATTATAGTAAGTATAACGGTATTTTTCGGGATAACGATTGACTTTTTCTACGGTTTTGCATTTGCAAAATTAAAGGTTAAAGGAAACAAATTTTTGTTTATGCTTCTTTTGTCTTGTATGATGATACCGGGATTTGCATTGCAGATTCCGCAGTACATAGCATTTTCAAATTTCGGCATCAAAGACACTTACTGGATTTGGTTCTTAACCTGTATGGCAGGTGCGCCGGGTATTGTATTTTTGTATAAGCAGTATATCGAAAGTATTCCGAGTGAAATTGAAGAAGCGGCTTTTATTGACGGCTGCGGATTTTTCAGAATTATAACACAGATTTATATGCCGATTTGCAAAAGCATTTTGGCGGTAGGACTTTTCAGGGTGTTTGTCGGCGAGTGGGGAAACTATATGACTCCGTATATGTTTTTGACAGAAAAGAAATATCCACTTTCCATTGCGCTTTTCAACGCAAGTTACACCTTGCCGAGCGACCCTACGGCAAATCTTGACCCTATAAAATGTGCGGCGGCACTTCTTTACGCAATCCCGTCGATTTGTGTATTCTTCCTTTGTCAAAAACAACTTGTTGCAGGGCTTACGGCCGGTAGCGTTAAAGGTTAATATATTAAATTTTAGAACGGAGTGAAAGCTTATGAAAAAGTTTATTGCATTGGTTTTGGCTTTGGTTATGGTGTTCTCTGTAACGGTGAATGTTTTTGCGTTTACCGCGCTTGATACCACAACCGCGATGGAAACTATCAGGATTGACGGCCAAGGTGGAAAATATTTCTATTATGATTCGACAACCGGAAAGGTTTCGGTTGGTGCTACCACCACAGAAACAGGTTTGGGCGATCTGATTATGCCGGAAAAAGTAAATGCCGATTATGCGTTTACGGCTACAACAAGCGGCACAACATATCACTATCAGGTGCTTGATGAAGTTGTCGCATCTGACGGCAAAAAGCAGTATTATATTTATTGTAATGATTTGTATGGCTATGGGATTGGCATAACACCTGATAATAATGTCTTTGACCCTTCCGTTGAGAATAATATTGCATATTGGCTTAACAATGCTTTTTATAATGGCGGAACGGCAACTACTGACGGAGTTGCACTTGATACAAATATAAAACCTTACATTGTTGATCACGAATGGCTTGTTGAAGCAAATGAAAAAGCACCGACCGGTTATCCGCAAACCGACTATTCGGTAAATTGCAAAATTGCACTTCTTTCTATTAGTGAATATGCAAAAAAGATTGGTTGGGGTGCATATGTAAACGGATCTCTTACTTCGAGTGGATTTCATATGTTTTTAAGATCGCCGGTTGGTAATTCGACGAATTTAAGAACGTTGTATTCTTCTAACGGTTGTACTGCAAATATCGCAGTTTACAATTCGGATCCTACAAAATTCACGGCGAATTACGGCGCAGCAAGGATACGTCCTGCATTTTATGTAAGCGAAGATTATTTCAAAAACAATACAAACATTGATTTGCTTACTGCAGGCAGTGCGGTTAAAGCAATTATATCCGAGCTTAATCAGGGTACTGCAAGTGCTGATGAACAGCTTTTATTAAAAGGCATTTACACAATTACAGAGGACGGAAGTAATGCTATTTCATCATCCGACTGGACAAACAGTGCGAATGTTGCGATTGACGAAAACGGATATATCAATCTTACAAAAAGTAAATGGGCTGCAAGAAATCTTCCCACAAACGTAAAGGGCGGCACAATCACAATCGAGGCCGAAGTTAAAGAGGCAGTCGGCAACGGTTTGCATATCGGCCTTATGTATGATGGAGATGCAAGCCCGAGTTTCAAATATCCGTTTTATATGTTAGGCGGCGACGGTGTAGGTAGGGCAGGATATTACTCTGAAGCTGCATCAGGTAAAGGTACAGGTTTTAAAAGACTTGAAAACACATCTTATGACCTTTGGTACAATCATTTTAACCAACCGTTTAACGTTAAGGTTACCGTAAATCTCGATACCGGTAATTGTTACGTTTCAATCAGTGGAAAAGCTGCAAGTGATGGCAGTGATTTGGTTAGATATTCTGACGGTACAACTGTTTTGCCGTATATAAGCGGCGAAAAAACATTTTCTAAAGTGGCATTTTACAACAGTTCGGCAAGTGATTCCAAAATCGACAATATCAAAATTACATATGACCCGAACGGCAATGCTTACGAGTCTATAAAAGCGCTTGATGACAAAACATTGGTTGTTACATTTAAAGATTATGTGAACACCGCAAATGTTACTGCGGCGGACGTTTTGGTTTCAAATAACAATGCGGTTTCGGCTGTGTCCAACGACAATAAGCTCACTGTTAAATTTGAGAAAAATCTTTCGCAGAACGGCGGATATATGGTCGTTAATAATTTGAAACGCGCGGATGCGGAGGGTGCGTCATATTGTGTAATAGGCAACGGTACTGCATTTGACTATGAAATAGTGGAATACGCTGCTGATGTCACAATAAACAATCCTGCTTTCACAAGCGGAAGCACAGTTACCGCAACTGCAAGTGTAATTCCCGGAAATACGTCGGGTAAGGCACTTGAACTCATTCTTGCTGCATACAACGGCAATAAAATTGTTGGTATTTCCAATGTTAACCGATTTAATGTTGTAACCGGTTCGACCACTGCCCAAACAGAAAGCGTTACACTTACACTTGATTCGTATGCCGATACATTCAAAGCTTTTTTGTGGGATGAAAATATGATCCCCGCCGCATTTTACAGTGCATCTGCACAATAATACGAACGGAGAATGACAATGAAAAAATTTGTTTCATCTTTGCTTATATTTTCATTTGTTGTTTTGTTAACTCCAATTTGTCCGATTTATGCCGCAAACACGCTTAATTACAACGCAAATGCGTCAAGCGGCATAACCGCTTCGGGCAACATTTCAACCGCAACGGTTGACGGACAGAGCGTTTTTTATGCCGATACAACAACAGGTAACAAAACAATTTATTTTGATATTGATGATGGAGTGATAAACGGTAACGCAGAATATAAAAATGCTACCGTGAAGATTGAATATATTGATTCGGGCGAAAGCGGAAAGTATTTTGCGTTTGAATACGATTCGATTTCAAATTCGCAAAAACGTCACGAGCTGTACGGAGAAACAACGTCAGAAAAGAAAACTCGTACTGCCGTATTTGAAATTGAGGACGCTTATTTCGGAAACAGATTGAAAAATGCAGATTTTTCCGTTGTTATGCCCAAAATGGAAATTGTGTATTTTGTGAATGTCACGGTTGAAATTTCGGATAAAACATCAGGTGTTGAAATTGGCGGTTCAACAGGAAAATTCGGAAACATTTTCTTTAAAGAAGACGAAAAAAGTATAGATATTATATTTACAAATCATCGCGAAATACCAATTTCGGGTACGGTGACATACACTGCCAAAAACGAAGCGGACGGCACAATCGCATACACATCTCAAAAACCGCTTCAAATCGGAAAAAGTAATTCTGTCAGCGATACGGTTATAATACCGTCTGCCAACCTTAAATTCGGTACTTATGTTTTGGAGGTTAACTTTTCAAATTCCGAGCAGAACATAAGCGCCAACACAAATTTGCCGTTTTCTGTGTGCAAAAGCACTACGGCAAACTCGAAAAACGAAAAAATCGGTGTTGGTGCGCACTTTAACTGGGGCGGCAGAAATATCTCCGGAAGTATGACTTTGCTTGATAAAGCGGGATTTTCAAACATTCGAGAGGGTTATAGCTGGCCGAGTTTTGAAACGGTTGCCAACGGCGAGAGAAATTACAGTGAAATTGATGTTTGCAGGGAGTTTATCAATTCGTCGTATGACAAGAATATGACGACGCTTATTATGGCGGGTTACTCAAATGCGGACGTTTTGAAAACAATTCCGGCAGAAGTTGCTGCCGCGGCGGAAAACGGCGAAGAAATCAAACTGCATTATCTTCCTGTTACTGCGGACGGCAGGAAAGCTTATGTTGATTATGTAATAAAATTACTTGATATTTATAACGGAAAAATCGACACTGTTGAAGTGTGGAACGAGCCGAATTTAAAGCAATACTGTTCAAACGCTTACACAGTTCCGACGGGAGTTCAGCGTTATGCGGCACTCTTGAAAGACGTATATATCGCGGTTAAAGCAAAATATCCCAATGTGAAAGTTGCAGGGCCTATAATTTCGTCGCTTATGCCTTATGCAGATGCGTATCTTAAAGAGTTTTTGGCTCAACCCGATATAAACAATTATTATGACGTTTTTTCGTTTCATAACTATTCATACTCAGACAGCTATCTTGACGAAATAATAATAAATATAAGAGCCGACCTTGCTCTTATTCCCGAAGAAAAAGAAGTATATATCACAGAGTTTGGCGTTGGCAATACCGCATACAGCGAAACGAAAGACGAACAGTATCAGGCGGCAGGACTTGCGAAATACTATCTTTCCATGGCGGCTGAAAATTTTTGTGACAGATACTATGTTTATCAGCTTTCCAAAGAAAACACCCGTTTGGAAAGCTACGGTATGCTGAATTATCACAACGCAAAATATCCTTATACGGCGCGTCCTGTGTTTTTGTCAATGGCAAATGTGAACAGTCTTACAGCAGGATCAGAGGGAAAAGGATCTACAAACCTTTCAACCAAATTACGTAAACTTTCGTTTGAAAATGCCGCAAAACACACCGCAACCGATGTATATTTCACTGTTTCGGGAACTGAAAATGTTTCTGTTGAAAAAACGGGCAAACTTACGGAGTTTTACGATATGTACGGAAATGTGCTTGACATTGCCGAAGTTGACGGCGCGTTCAGCATTAATGCGACAACAGAACCTATATACGCAGTTACATATTATAATGACAAGCTTGATGTTTCCGTATCTAAAAAGTTCGGTGAACTTGTTGTTTCGGGCAATGTTTACACATCGCACAAAGGCGAGGTTTTGACAATAAAAGTATTTGACGATCAAAACAAGCTTGTGTATATTAATCAAACAACGCTTGACGAGAATTTGTCGTTCAAATTCAGCTTTGTTCCGCTTAACGAAAGTACAAAATACACCGTGAAACTCGGAAATGTTTCGTTTGACGAAATACACACTACGGAGTATATTGTTCAGAATATCGCAGATAAAATCACCGTTTCTGCGGCAAAAAGCTTCGATGAAATTACACTTTCGGGAAAAATCAAGGATGCCGCAAATGACGAAACAGTGACGTTAAAGGTGTTTAATAACAACGGTGTGCTTGTTTATGTAAATCAAATAAAAACAGGTGCAAATGGTGATTTTTCAATAAATTTTGTACCCCTTAAACAAAGCGACGCATATGTGGTTTATATCGCAAATAAAACGCTCGGCGATGTTTATTCGGTTGACTTTGATGAAGAATCGATTTCGGAATTGAAGCTTAAACCGCTTGTAAACGGCACAAGGGTGTATAGCATTGATGAATATAATTCGGCAAGTTCGGTTTGCGTTGCGGTGGATAACGATAAAAAGCTGTATGACGGTGAATTTACCGTTGCAATAGCAAGCTATAAAAATGGCTCGCTTGTCGGAATAGAAATGGTTGAGAAAGGCGATATGCTGGATGATAACAATATTTATTATCACAATGTCAATGAAAAAATCAGCAATGCCGATACGGTTAAAATCTTCTTGTTTAATTCTTTTTCAAATATAAAACCGCTCACATACAGTGTTGAGCTAAAATAAAAGAAAGCAGAGGAATGAATGATGAAAAAATTAGTATGTATGTTGATGGCTTTGTGTATGCTTTTGTCGGCAGTAAATGTTTTGGCATTTGAGCAGGTTACGGAAAACGGCAGTCCGAAATACACAAGTTCTGCAAATTATACCAATTCGGGTGATATTAACGATACAAACACCGAATATGAGTTTAAATCACCGTCGGGATATTATTATACGGTTATCCCTGTTGACACCGTTACGGTTGACGGCGAAAAACAGTATTTGTTTATTTCAAATAATTATTACGGTAAGTTTCCTGATGGAACTGTTGCCTTGACAGGAAGCGCAACTAAAGAGGAAAGAGAAAAATTCATTTTTGATCCTGAAATTACAACAAGCTATGCTTATTGGCTCAACAATGGATTTTTTGACGGCAGTAAAAAGGCTGTTGCTGTAAACAGCAACGGCGGTGTTGCTTTGGACAGCGAAATTGCAAGTTATATAAGAACACACGACTGGTATGTTAACGGCTACAACGGAAAAAGTACAGATAACACATATATTGATAAAAAATACAACTTCGACTATACGGTTAACTGCAAAGTTGCGGTTTTATCAATTGATGATATTGTAAAATATGCTCAGTATATGAAAAAGACACTCAAATCTGCAGGTTCGGAAAATACAGTTAATACCGATACTTATGCTTGTATTTTGAGAACATTCGGTGCTCTTGACGGTGCCGGTGCAAGTTCATTGATAAAAAGACAAAATCCTGCAAGCGGAAATGCCGCTAACAGCGGTTCAAGTCTTTGCGGTATAAGACCGATTTTCTATGTAAGCGAAGATTACTTTAAAAATGTAAAACTCGATTTAACCACTGCCGGAAGTGAAGTTAAGAAAATAATTTCGGAACTTAATCCAAGCATTTATTCCAGCGAAGAATTACTTTCGTTAAAAGGTATTTACACTCTTACAGAGGATGGAAGTGAAGCGCTTTCGACTGATGAATGGACAACTAACACCGCAGGGGCAACGGCTGAAAATGGTGTTATCAATCTTCCCGGTGCAAGTGGAAAATGGCTTGGAAGAAGTCTTCCGCAGGATGTAAAAGGCGGTATAATCAATATTGAGGCTGAAGTTATTGGCGATGTAGCA
Source organism: Oscillospiraceae bacterium (assembly GCA_022769845.1). Taxonomy (GTDB): domain Bacteria; phylum Bacillota; class Clostridia; order UMGS1810; family UMGS1810; genus Qingrenia. Next base: position 915 of record JALEIO010000128.1, on the reverse strand, counting down.
AAAAACAGCTTGCATATAGGACTTTTGTATAATAACGGAACCGGACCGAGCTTTAAATATCCGCTGTATTTGTATGACAATGGTATTTTAGGATATTATACTGAAGCAAAAGAACAAACAGGTGCAAAATACCAAAGATTAGACAACAACAGTAACGATTTATGGTACACACATTTTGCATCACCTCGCAAATTGAGACTTATTGTTAACCTTGATACAGGTAATTGCTATGTATCTGTTTCAGGCGAAAAAGCCGGTCCAAATACGACTGCGAATATAAGATATTCGACGGGAACAACGGTTGTTCCTTATGTTGACAGTACGCAAACTTTCTCAAAAATAGTTTTCTATAACAGTTCGGCTAACTCAACTACACTTGACAACATAAAAATAACATACGATCCAAATGGAAATGCGATTAAATCGGTTGAAAAAACAGGCGACAAGGAAATCGAAATTACTGTTGAAGATTATGTTGATTTGCAAAGTGTTACAAAAGACAGTATTTGTCTTACGGCAAACACCGCAACGGCAATTTCTGTAAACGGCAACAAAATAACCGCAACGCTTGCAAACAAACTTACAAACGGTGATAAATGCGTTATCGTCAATGATATGAAACGAAACGACGTAGGAGATGCAAACTATACCATTATCGGAAACAGTGCGTTGTTCACTGTTACAGCGCCGACCGAAACAGTTATCGGCACTCCGGTTATTTCGGGCGATCTTACAAGCGGTACAAAGGTTTCGGCAACATCTGCCGTTACAAAAGGCACATCAACCGCTGTTAAACCCGTACAGTTTGTTATTGCGGCTTATAACGGCGACAGACTTATCGGCGCAAAAATAGAAAGCATTGAAAACGTTAACAATGTAAACGAACTAAAAGCCGAACTTACACTTTCGGAAAAT
>JALEIO010000115.1 GCA_022769845.1 Oscillospiraceae bacterium | reverse complement strand
TTCAATCCGCAAAATATCGTATCGGCATTAAAAACCGAAACAACATTTTTCTTCGTGGTTAGCTTTATAGGAATTTTTCGCTGTCCGAAATACGTTAAACGGTATATAGTGCCTGCGCTTGCGGCATATCCGATTTTTATGCTTTCATCTATGTTTTCACACAGTGTTCCCGCACTGGAGCTGTGTTTCCTGCCGCCAATGTTTTTGGGATTTGCGTCAAGCGTTATTCATCAGAAATTTTACCGAAAATATTCACGGATTGTTCTGATTGTAATCGCCATAACGGTAATTGTGCTGATGTTTAAAAACATATCCGCCGCATTTTTTCTTGCAAAAACGGCAGTAAAATAATTAATGTCTACCGAACAAATGGTTTTGCGAAACCATTTGTGTGAAATTTACAATTTCACACCTAAAAACAGTACAAAAACCTTGCACCCGAACAATTCTGAAACGCTTGCAAACCGCTAGGCGGCTGCGTTTCAGAATTGTTCAGCAGCCATTAATTAAAACCCGGGACGATATTTTAATCGTTCCGAGTTTGTTGCATATCGCAATGAAGCTTTTTATTTTTGTCTGTCTTTAAAGTTTCGCCGATATTTTTCTTCCGCATTCATTTTTATAATATAGTTAAAAACACATACTAATAAGTGCAAGACGCTCCTAATTGCCTGAATTAAGTTCGCTAAGCGTCTTAAGCTCGTAAAATTTACCGTGTTTTTTCATAAGCTCGTCATACGTTCCCGTTTCAACACACTCGCCGTTTTCCATAACCACAATTTTGTTTGCATCGCGAATTGTGGATAGTCTGTGAGCAACAATAAACGTGGTTCTTCCTTTTATAAGGCTTGACATAGCCTGCTGAACGTGATATTCCGAAATGTTGTCCAGCGCGCTTGTTGCCTCGTCGAGAATAATTATCCTCGGGTCACGCATAAGCGCCCTCGCAATAGAAATACGCTGTTTCTGACCGCCCGAAAGATTGCCTCCGTGCTCCTCCACCATAGTATTTATGCCGTCGGGAAGCTTGTCGGTAAATTCATCTATATTTGCAAGCTTAATAACCTCATTAAACCGCTTTTCGGAATATTTCGCCAATCCGTATACAATATTTTCTTTTATAGTGCCGCTAAAGAGTATGCTGTTTTGCGGAACAACCGCCAAAAAATGCCGATAATCCTGCAAATTGAGCATTTCAATCGGCTTTCCGTCAATCGTAATACTGCCGCTTGTCGCCCTCAAAAATCCGATTATCATATTCATTACCGTAGATTTTCCCGACCCTGACGCGCCGACAAATGCTACGCAGTCGCCGGGTTCTGCGTCCAGCGAAAAATGTTTTATAACATCCTTTTCCGTTCCCGGATAGCGGTACGAAACGTTGTTAAACCGCACCGTTCCGTGAACGTAGCGAAGTCTTATTTTACCGCTGTTATTCTCAATATTATCCGACAGCATAATCTCCGAAACCGACTTTATTGATTCAGCACCCTTTGCAAATTCGGGATAAATATTCAAAAGCGCCTGAATGTTTGCGGTAATGGTGTTAAAATACGACTGAAACAGCACAACGTCGCCGACAGTAAGCTTTCCGACATACGCCATATAACCTGTAAACACAAGACATACCGCGCTCATAAAATTGCCCACAACCCACGCCCATGAGCCAAACTGCGCCTGCGAATGGTCAAGCATAAGCCCTGCACTCTTCATATGCTTAAGACTTGTTTCCATTTTGCTTATTTCAGTATCCTCCAAGCCGTGAGCCTTTGTAATGGGTATCATTTCAAGCATTGTGGTTATCTGCCCCGAAACATTTTCAACCTCTTTGCGAAAAGCTCGGTTGTTGTTTCGCATTTTTTTGCGGAACATTCTTACAACAAAAACGTTAACGGGAATTATAACTGCAAAAAACGCCGTAACAATAAGGCTTTTGCTCACCGTTACGCCAACCGTTACAAAAACAGTAATAATGCACGGAACGAGGCTGAAAATAATCTGATGCAAAAACTGTTCAATCGCCTCGGTATCGCGCAGAAATTTCGATTGCAGCGCACCTGTTTTCATTTCGGTATGAAATGTTATTGAAAGTTGCTGAAGTTTTTTAATAAGGGAGTTTTTAAGACCTACTCCAATATTGCGCAGCGCCCTGCAACTGTAATTGGAGTAAAGAACGTGAGTAAAAAGATTTTGAACAACGAGAAGAATTAAAACCGCCCCGTTGATAAAAAGACCGCTTACGGGATTTTTGCTTGGGTTTGTTGCAATGTTTATAACATTCGCGGTGACAATAGGAATAATCCATACCGCACAGTGCTTGACAATAAAAAGAAGCGTAGACAAAATAAAACTTGCTTTATTCGCCTTCAAAAGGCTTTTTAAAAGCCGTCCCACTATCTTGTCATCGCTTTTTGCACCTTCAAAAAAGCTTATGTAATCGGGAAGATAATTGTCGTCCTTTGCTTTACTTTTATTCATAATGACCTCCAAGCCGTTTAGGGCAATATGGAAATTTTATGTTATTATACAATATAAATTTTGCAAAGTCAATACAATTTTTATTTTTTATTCATATTATTTTTATTGAGAATTAAGACAATTAATCGGTTGATTTTTATCATATAAAATCCGTCCGATTATTTAAAATATTAGTTTCAATTTAGCGGCTTATAAGAAAAATAAAATCCTTTATTGATATTGTTTATAATTGCAAATTTTTTTGGTTTGCAGAATTATTTTTTGGTTAGATGTGAATCATCTGCAACGGATGAAGATAATTTTGATATCGTTACAGAAACCTCGGCGGATACTTCTGCCGCAAACAATGAGAGCAGTGCAAGCACAGCAGACGCCGAAGGCGGCGCAGTTGTTCCCGAGGGTGATTTATAATCTTCTTTTCTCCTTATATATTTTTAAAATATCCGTTTGCAATGGCAGACGGGTATTTTTGTTTGACAACACTTTTGTGTTATTTTATAGTGTTTTGTAAGTGATTTTGAGAAATAGCAACACATAAAAATTCCGCATAACAGTGGGGAAAAACCATTGTTATGCGGAAAATGAATTTGGTGGAGCAGATGCGTCAGTATCCGAACTTTCTCCATAAGCACTTCCTTTTTTCCCGAAAAGCCGTTGGCTTTTTGGGGAGAAGGAAGAGCAAGGGAGTGGACGGATGTTTTTGCCATAAGGCAAAAACGGAGTCAAACGCACTTTGCTCTGACGTGGTGGAGATGAGGAGAATCGAACTCCTGTCCGAAAACCTATTCGCCAAAGGCTCTCCGAGTGCAGTTTGTGATTAAAATTCCCTTGAAAAAATGCGCACAAACACGCTTTTAATCAAGGTAGCTCTATTGTCCGTGACGCGTTATAGAGCATTACGCGTTCACGTTCACCGCAAAAGATGACACCCTATCTGTAAAACGCGGTAATTCTACAGAAGGATGGCTGCCTTAATTAGGCAGCGTAAGCTACGTTATCGTTAGCGTTTATATTTAAAATTTGGGCTTTTTAAGCGGTTCCCGCCGCTACTCGCTCCTTCGGGTTCAAAATCCCCGTCGAAACCATTGCATCCCCATAGTGCGTATAAATTTTATCACATTTTTTAAAAAAAGTCAACATTATTGCCATTAGAAATAAATTACAATATAATTTTTAACATAATTTTGTGTTTCTATTACCATATTAAAAAAATTTGCAAAATACATTTTATATTTATAAACAAGGTTTTTACCGTTTTACATACAAAAATCCCCTTTGTTTGACACAAAGGGGATTTGGATTATTCAGAAATATAAGGCAAAAGCGCAATATGTCTTGCTCTTTTAATAGCCTGTGTAAGTTGTCTCTGATGTTTTGCGCAGTTTCCGTTAATTCTTCTGGGAAGAATTTTTGCTCTTTCAGAAATATATTTTCGAAGTTTTGCAACATCTTTATAATCAATTTCTTCAACTTTATCTGCACAAAAAGCACAAACTTTCTTTTTGGGTTTCTTGCGATAAGCTCTTTCTTCAGCCATTTTTTAAACCTCCTTTATTATTTAACACAATTTTAAAACGGCAAATCGTCATCGGCAGGAGTCGGCATAAAGTCATCATTTATGCCAAAAGAAGCTGTATTGCTGTCATCACTTCTAACGGGACTGTCCGACGAATTTGAAGATGAATTTTTGCTGTCAGCAAAATAAGCTTCATCAACAGTAACGTCAGTTGTGTAATGAGTCTGACCGTCTTTTTCATATCTGCCCGTTGTAAGCGAACCTACAACAGCAATCATTCTGCCCTTTGCAAAATACTTGCAAATAAATTCCGCAGTTTGTCTCCAAGCAACGCAATTAATAAAATCTGCCGTTTGCTGTCCTTCTTTAGCAAAGCGTCTGTTAACCGCTATTGAAAACGAACATACGCTCACACCGGAAGGAGTTGTCCTCAATTCAGGATCTCTGGTAAGTCTGCCAAGTAAAATTACTTTGTTCATTTTTGTCACCAACTTTACTTATTTTTTAATTGTAATGGTTCTTAAAATACCGTCAGTGATGTTGTAAATTCTATCCAACTCTTTAATGAACTCAGGTTCAGCAGTGAAATTTATAAGAGTGTAATAACCTTCAGTTCTGTCTTCGATAGGATATGCAAGTCTTCTTTTGCCCCAATCTTCAACAGTAACATCAGTTCCCTCTTTTTCAATCATAGACTTGAACTTTTCAACCACTCCTGCAACACTTTCCTCACCGATGCTTGTGTCAACAACAAAGATAGTTTCATACTTGTTTGTGATTTTTTCCATCTTAAACGTCACCTCCCTTTGGACTTTGGCCCTCAAACACTTTTTGAGAGCAAGGATATGCCAATAATAATCATAGCTTTTTAATTTTACACCATTTTAAAGCATTTGTCAACATAATTTTAAGAAAATTTTGTAAAGAAAATAATTTTTATAAATATATTGAAATTTAAAATGCAAAGTGATATAATATTAGCAAAGTTAATTTGCAGGCATAGTTTAGCGGTAAAACTGCGGCTTCCCAAGCCGCCGTCGCGGGTTCGACTCCCGTTGCCTGCTCCACGTCGGAACAAGTTGCGCTTGTTCCGATTTTTTATTGCATAAAAAATCAATCACCCGCTTCACTGTTCCTCCTCTTTCGCAAAACCATCATTTAAGGCTTCAAAACACACTCTCTTATTTTCTGCTTGCGTTTGGCGCAAACATATGATAGAATAAAATATATATCCAAATTTTGTGTAAAATTTTAGCAAGGAGATTATTAAATGAAAATTTTAATCGTTGATGACGAAAAACTGCTTGTCAAGGGAATGAAATTCAACTTTGAACAGGACGGATA
>JALEIO010000103.1 GCA_022769845.1 Oscillospiraceae bacterium | reverse complement strand
TATGATTTTTCGCCCGATGAAAACATAAGCTTTAACGACTTGTCGGCAAGAATGTCCACAATAACTTTTGGATTTATGTTGTCCTCGATTGTAAAGTTTATAAATCCGTCTTTTTGCGTAACGTCTGAAATTCGTGCAGTTTGGCACAGAGATTTTATATATGCAATGTCGATAAGATTTTCAACATTTTTGTCAAACGTGCCGAAACGGTCTATAAGCTCGTCAGTAACGGACAAAACATCCTCTTCGTCAGTTATTGAGGCTATTTTTTTATACATATCCATTCTTAAGATTTCGTCTTCAATGTAGGATTTTGGAATATATGCGCTAACCTTTAAATCAATGTTAACATCAAATGACGTTTCCGATTTTTCGCCCTTTAATTCCGCAACCGCGCTCTCCAAAAGCGAGCAGTACATATCATAGCCGACAAGGTTCATATTGCCGTGCTGCTGCTTGCCCAAAAGATTTCCCGCGCCCCTTATTTCAAGGTCGCGCATCGCAATTTTAAATCCGGAGCCGAACTCGGTAAATTCTTTTATTGCCTGAAGCCTTTTTTGTGCCGTCTGGTCAAGCACCTTATTCTTTTCGTAGGTTAAATACGCATACGCAAGGCGGTTTGAACGGCCTACCCGCCCTTTAAGCTGATAAAGCTGCGAAAGCCCTAATTTATCTGCGTTTTCTATAATTATAGTGTTGACGTTCGCAACGTCAAGCCCTGTTTCTATTATGGTTGTGCACACCAAAATGTCAATATCGCCGTTTAAAAAGTCAATCATAATTTCTTCAAGCTGCGTTTCACTCATTTTTCCGTGCGCCGAAACAACTCGCTTGTCCGGAAACATACGCTGAATCTGCGAGGTTTTAACATCAATGTTTTCCACTCTGTTAAAAAGATAATAAACCTGACCGTTTCGCGCCATTTCGCGTTCGATTGCGTTCTGTATAACCGCATCACTCCGCTCTAAAACAAAGGTCTGAACGGGATAGCGGTTTTGCGGCGGTTCAGTAATTACGCTTAAATCGCGTATTCCGACAAGCGCCATATTGAGCGTTCTGGGGATGGGTGTTGCGCTTAATGTAAGCACGTTTACATTGCTTTTAAGCTTTTTTATTGTTTCCTTGTGACCTACTCCGAAGCGCTGTTCTTCGTCAATAATGAGAAGTCCGAGATTTTTAAAGCCGACGTCCTTTTGCAGCAGCCTGTGCGTACCTATTATAACGTCAATTTCGCCGCTTTTTAATTTTTTAACTATATCTGCCTGCTGTTTTTTTGTGCGAAATCTCGAAAGCATTTCAACCTTTATGGGATACTTTTCCATTCGTGATTTAAAGGTGTTGTAATGCTGCTGTGCAAGAAGGGTTGTAGGCACAAGATACGCCACCTGAAAGCTTTCCTCAACGCACTTGAACGCAGCTCGCAGAGCAACCTCGGTTTTGCCGTACCCGACGTCTCCGCACAAAAGACGGTCCATACACTTTCCGTCCTCCATATCCTTTTTAACCTCGGCAATGCATCGCAGCTGGTCGGCGGTTTCCTCATACGGAAAGGCATCTTCAAATTCCTTTTGCCAAGCCGAATCGGGCGAAAAAATGTGCCCTTTTATTTTACTGCGCTCGGCGTATAGCTTTATAAGGTCATCGGCAAGAAGCGCAACGCTTTCTTTTACGCGCGCCGTGGTTTTTTGCCATTCCGTTCCGCCCAGCTTGTTGAGCTTTACGTTTTTTGCTTCCGAGCCGACATATTTGTGCAAAAGGTCAAGCTGATTTGTCGGAACGTACAAAAAATCGCCCGAGCGGTATTTTATCTTGATATAATCGCGGACAATTCCCTCGACGTTAAGCTCCTTTATGCCGACGTACTGACCGATTCCGTGCGTGTTGTGAACAACATAATCGCCGTATTTAAGCTCGTCAAAGCTTTTAATAATGTTCCTTTTGTTTTTTGCCTTTGGCTTTTTCCTTTTCTGAACCGCATAGGTTGAATTATCGCTCAAAAATACGCATTTTATTGAAGGATATTCAAAGCTTTTGGCTATAAATCCCGTGCAGATGAAAATTTCACCCTCGGCGGGAAGAAAGTCGGCATTGCCGCATACAACCGCCTCAATACCGTAATCGGTAAGCGACTGTTTTACTGCCTTTGCCTTATCCTCGTTCGACAAAAACAGCATAATGCGGTAGTTTTTGCTTTTCCAGTATTTGATATCGTCCACTAAAAACTCGCTTTTTCCGCTGTATGAAGGCAAAGTTTTAGCGGTGATATTTATAAGCTCTTTTGTTGGAATGTCGAGCTGAAAATGTGAAACGGCGTTAAGAAGAACAAGCGCATAATTTGTCGAATTTAATATAACGCTGTCGGCGTCTAATGTGTATTCGCCTTTTGTTTTGGGAAAAAGACCTTTTTCGAGCATTGAGGCAACTATCTCGTGCTGTTCTTTTTCGTATGTTTTCGCCCGGTCAAGCACTCTTGCGGGCTCGTCTGCAAAAATTATAAAATCGTCGTTGATATAGTCAAAAAGGGTGGGAAGCTTTTCGTAAAAATAAGGAATATATTTGTCCAGCGATGAAAAATACCCCTCGTTTTCGAGCTTCAAAGCGTCCGAAATAAAGTTTTCGTTTTTCAGCGCGCGTATTTTTTTGATGACGTTTTTTTTCGTTTCCTCATCAAAAATCAGTTCGCGCGCAGGATAAATTTCTGTATGGTCAAGGCTTTCGAGCGACAGCTGCGTAAGAGGGTCAAAGCTTCGGATTGTGTCGATACTGTCATCAAAAAGCTCAATTCTCGCACCGTAGATTTCACCCGGCAAAAGTATATCTATTATCGAACCGCGAACCGAAAATTGTCCCGGACTTTCTACCTGCGAAACGCGCTTGTAGCCGATTTCGGAAAGAGATTTTATAAAATCGGGAACGTTTATGGTATCCGATACGGCGATTTTTTTACTGTGTTTTTCAAAAATTTCTTTTTTTATGGTATACTGCATAACCGCCGCCGCACTTGTAACAATATACCGTGCGTTTTTAAGATTTTTTATAACGTTAATTCTTTCGGCCTCAATCTCTTTTGTAGACACGTCCACGTCATAAAAAACGTATTCCTTTGCCCTGAAAAACAGCACGTTTTCTCCACTCATAGACGCAAGGTCGTTTTTGGTTTCGTTAGCCGAAAGTTCATCGGGAGCGATTATGAGCGCTTTTTTGCCTGTGTTTTCGGCAATAGCGTATATAAGCTGATTTTTCTGCGAGCCTGTCGTGCCCGAAACCGATATGGGAGTTGTGCCGTTTACTACTGCGCCTTGAACAGCGCAAAGCTCGGGATAAAGACTTACTAATTTTGCAAGCGCCTGCAATAAAGACCGCTCCTTTCTTAAAATTTAAAATTCCTTGCCGTTGTATTTATTCATAGCGTTTGATATTCCGTCTTTTATAATGCTCTCTGAAATTGCAAAACATTCTTTCAATACGGGAATAATTTTCTCCAAATCTTCTTTTGTAAACTTGCCCAAAACGTAATCGGCAAGGTCGAAGTTTTTGTTTTCGGGTGCGCCGACGCCGATTTTTACGCGCAGAAATTCATCGCTGACAAGCTGATAAATAATTGATTTAAGCCCGTTGTGACCGCCGTCGCTGCCCTTGGGGCGAAGTCTTATTCTGCCGGTGGGAAGGCTTATATCGTCATGAAAAATAATAATGTTTTTCGGTTCGATTTTATAAAATGCCGCAATGTCGCGTACAGCTTCTCCGCTGTTGTTCATATATGTCTGCGGTTTTGCCAAAATAACCTTTTCGCCGCCGATTTTGCCCTCTCCGAGCAGAGCTTTGAATTTTAATTTTTTAATGTCGCAGTTAATTTCTCTTGCTATCATATCTATAGCGTCAAACCCTATATTATGACGGGTGCAGTCATATTTTTTGTCGGGATTTCCCAGCCCTGCGATAAGATACATTGTAAATTCACCTTCTTAAACTTGAATACAACAAAACGGCAAAATAAAATATTTTGCCACCTGTGTGTTTTATTAAAGAAAATTATCGGCGGCTTTGTTTTGCCGCCGAAATTTTATGTATTATTTTATATAAAAAGTGTGCTTATTGATGTTTCTTCATAAACCTTGTCGATAGCTTCACCGAAAATAGGAGCAACCGAAAGAGTTTTGATTTTGTCTATTTTCTTTTCGTCCGAAAGAGTGATTGTGTCGAGCATAACAAGCTGCTCAATGCACGAATTTTTTATTCTATCGATAGCAGGACCCGAAAGCACGCCGTGAGTACAGCAGGCGTAAACCTTTTTTGCGCCGCGGTCGATAAGCGCCTGTGCGCCGTTTGTTATTGTGCCTGCGGTGTCAATCATATCGTCTACCAAAATGGCGGTTTTGTCCTTGATGTCGCCGATTATGTTCATAACCTCCGAAACGTTTGCCTTGGGGCGCCTTTTGTCGATAATTGCAATCGGAGCGTCAAGACGCTGCGCAAAGTTTCGTGCTCTTGTAACGCTGCCAAGGTCGGGTGATACAACAACGAGGTTGTCTCCGACGTCCTTCATTTCTTCTCTGAAATATTTTGCAAGAACGGGAACGCCGAGAAGGTGGTCAACGGGAACGTTGAAAAATCCCTGAATTTGCGGAGCGTGCAAATCCATTGTAAGAACTCTGTCTGCTCCTGCGGTTGCAATAAGGTCTGCAACAAGCTTTGCCGAAATAGGATCGCGCGCCTTTGCTTTTCTGTCCTGTCTTGCGTAGCCGAAATAGGGCATAACCGCAGTAATTCTGCCTGCCGACGCACGTTTGAATGCGTCAATCATAATAAGAAGCTCCATAAGATTGTCGTTTACGGGATCGCATGTGGACTGAACCACGAAAACGTCCGAGCCGCGGACAGTTTCATTGATGTTAACATAAATTTCGCCGTCCGAAAATTTTCCTACCTGCGCATCGCCCAGTGAAACGCCGAGGTGTTCGGCAATTTTTTTTGCCAAATCGCTGCTTGCGTTGGCAGTAAAGATTTTGATGTTCTTACCGTGTGATATCATTGGTTTAACTCCTTCGTATATATAAACTTTTTTATTGTTCCTCTTTTTTATGCCAGTTTTTCTTGATTGTCTGACGGCTTCTCGCTATTGCAAGAGCGTTTTCGTCAACATCATCTGTGATGGTTGAGCCGGCTGCTACAAACGCGTTTTTCTTAACCTTTACAGGTGCTACAAGGTTTGTGTTGCAACCGATAAATGCATTATCTTCAATAACGGTGCGGAATTTGTTTTTGCCGTCATAGTTTACGGTGATTGTTCCGCAGCCGAAGTTGATGTTTTTACCCACGTCGCTGTCGCCGATATACGTTAGATGCGACACCTTTGTGCCCTCGTCGATATTTGAATTTTTAACCTCTACAAAATCGCCGATTTTAACGTGCTTTCCGATATCTGCCTTGGGACGCAGATACGCGAACGGACCGACGGTGGAGTTGTCGCCCACGCTTGCTCTATCTGCAACCGAGCTTAAAAACACTACGCTATCGCCGATTTTTGTGTCGGTAATAACGCTGTTTGGACCGATTTCGCACATTTTTCCGATATGCGAATTTCCTTTTATGTTTGTATTGGGATAAATCACCGTGTCGCTTTCAATAACAGCCTCGTCGTCAATGTAAGTTGACATAGGATCGATTATTGTAACGCCGTTTATAAGGTGCTTTTCTATAATTTCATCGTGCTTGATTTTTTGCGCGTTTGCAAGGTCAATTCTGTTGTTGACACCGAGAATTTCGTTTGCGTTGTCGGCAGAAAATGCCAAAACCTTTTTGCCCTCGCCTTTTAAAACCGAAATTGTGTCGGTGAGGTAATATTCTCCTTGAGCATTGTCGTTTTTTATTTTTTTAAGCGCGTCAAAAAGGTCTTTTGACTCAAAACAGTACATACCCGAGTTTACTTCATTTACCTTTTTTTCTTGCTCGTTTGCGTCTTTTTGCTCAACAATTTTCAAAAGCGAGCCGTCGCTTGCTTTAATAATTCTGCCGTACCCGAAGGGATTTTCAAGGCGCGCCGAAACAACCGTTGCGCTTGCGCCGTTTTTTTTGTGATATTCTATTACGTTTTTTATGAGATTTTCACTGATAAGAGGTGCGTCGCCGCAAAGCACCATAACGGTGGTAGCGTCATTTTCAAAGTACGGCTCGGTCATCATAACCGCGTGACCTGTGCCGAGCATTTTGCTTTGTTCGGCATAAAGAACGCTGTCACCAAAAAAATCTTTAACCTGCTCTTTTTTATGACCTATAACCATAACTTCTTTTTCGCAGCCTGCAAGGTCCAGCTTGTCTTTAACCCATTTTGCAAGCGGTTTGCCGCTTAATTTGTGCATAACCTTGCATATTTCGGAATTCATTCGTTTTCCTTGCCCGGCAGCAAGAATTATTGCCGAAAATTTATTCAAAAAATCACGTCCTTAAGCATTTTTACACATACAATATAATTATATGTTTTTTTTACATAATTTTCAAGCCCTTTTTACAAATTCTTTTCGTAATACTACAAAATACTGCAAAAATGAGGATTATTTTGTGCAATATTTATATAATATTTTTATTCGTAAAAAATTATGAGAATTTTCTATGGTTAAATTGACCAATAAAACGTCTTTTTTAAGCGTTATTTTGTCCTATTATTTTTGTAAAATGACGGCGCTAAAAACTTGACTTTTTTCGGCATTTATTTTATAATATTATATGTAGTTAACAAAATAAAAAAACACAAACAAAGGGTTTTTGCAACTGACGGAACGCCTCTTTGGCGGTGGGTGACCACAAGGGAGCGAAAACCAATCAAGCAAAAAGCCGACCGTCTGGGCAGTCCTATAAATATTGGTATGTTTACAGGACTGCCTTTATATTTTGTTAGGAGGATTTTAACGTGAAAAAAATTGGTATAATTATGGGCAGCGATTCGGACTTGGGCGTTGTTGAAGGCGCAATTAACACTCTTAAAGCGTTCGGCGCGGATTTTGAGGTTCATATATATTCTGCGCACAGAACTCCCTATGAGGCGGGCGAATTTTCAAAAAACGCTCGCAAAAACGGCTTTGGAGCAATAATTTGCGCGGCGGGAAAAGCGGCTCACCTTGCGGGCGCAGTTGCCGCAAACACAACCGTTCCCGTAATCGGAATACCCATAAAATCGTCAACGCTTGACGGCTTGGACGCACTTTTGTCCACAGTGCAGATGCCAAGCGGCATACCCGTTGCAACAGTTGCGATTGACGGCGCAAAAAACGCGGCGCTTTTGGCGCTTGAAATTATTGCGGTTTATGATGGTGATTTAGCAAAAAAGCTTGATGAGGACAGAAGAAAAAATTCCGAAAACGTTCTTGCGAAAAACAGAGCGGTTGAGGAAAAGTACAACAAGTAAAAAATAAATTTAAAATAACGAGGAGATGTCGGTAATATGGAAAAAACTGTTCAGCTTTACGAAGGAAAGGCAAAAAAGGTATTTGCAACAAACGACGAAAATTTGTGCATCGTGTCTTATAAGGATGACGCAACCGCATTCAACGGACTTAAAAAAGGCACCATTATGGGCAAAGGCGCAATTAACAACCGCGTTACGAATCACCTTATGAAACTGCTTGAAAAAAACGGTATCCCCACACATTTTGTTGAAGAATTGTCTGACCGTGAAACAGTTGTAAAAAAAGTTTCAATCGTTCCGCTTGAGGTTATTGTGCGAAATATTGCCGCAGGTTCGCTGGCAAAACGCTTGGGGCTTTCGGAGGGAACAAAAATGAAACGCACCGTTTTGGAATTTTGCTATAAAGACGATGCTCTCGGCGACCCTATGGTTAACGATTATCACATTCTTGCAATGGGCTTTGCAACCGAGGATGAATTAAAGCTTATTTCGGATTATTCACTCAAAATCAACAAAATTTTAACCGATTATCTTAAAGAAGTAAACATTGAGCTTATAGACTTTAAGCTTGAATTCGGCAAAACAAGCGACGGCACAATTGTTCTTGCGGACGAAATTTCGCCCGATACCTGCCGTTTTTGGGATTCAAAAACAGGCGAAAAGCTCGACAAGGACAGATTTCGCCGTGACCTTGGAAATGTTGAGGACGCTTACAATGAAATTTTAAAACGTCTTTTAGGCGAATAATACGTTTAAAACAGGCATTTTAGCGAATATATCAAATTTAAATTTAACGGGAGATTAATATGAATAAAATTCACGAGGAATGCGGAGTTTTCGGAGTATTTGCAAAAGAAAAAACAAACGTTGCGGCAACAACATATTACGGTCTTTTTGCACTTCAGCACAGAGGTCAGGAAAGCTGCGGAATTGTTGTAAACGACGACGGGGTTTTGAATTACTACAAGGACACAGGTCTTGTAAACGATGTTTTTACCCCCGATATTATTGAAAATCTCGGCGAAGGAAATATGGCTGTGGGGCACGTTAGATACGGCACAACGGGTACGGACGGACGGCTTAATTGCCAGCCTATTGTGGTTAATCACATAAAGGGAAGAATGGCGCTTGCGCATAACGGCAATCTTGTAAATTCCGCCGAGCTTCGCGAGCAGCTTGAAATGGAAGGCTCGATTTTTCATTCAACAAGTGACACCGAAGTTATTTCGTATATCATCACAAAGGAAAGAATTAATTCGCCGTCCATCGAGGAGGCTTTAAACCGTGCAATGAACACTATAAAGGGCGCGTATTCTTTGGTTGTTATGTCGCCGTCAAAGCTTATTGCGGCGCGTGATGAAAACGGCTTCAGACCGCTTTGCTACGGCGTTACGGATGACGGAACCTATATTGTTGCCTCCGAAAGCTGTGCGCTGGACAGTGTGGGAGCAACCTTTGTGCGCGATGTAAGACCGGGCGAAATTGTGGTGTTTGACAAAAACGGAATTCGTTCAATTACCGACCACTGCGATAAAGTTAAGCCCACTATGTGCATTTTTGAATATATCTATTTTGCACGCCCTGATTCTGTTATGGAGGGTAAATCGGTGCATCTTGCGCGCATTAAAGCAGGTGCGTGTCTTGCAATGGAGCATCCTGTTGAGGCGGATGTTGTTGTGGGTGTTCCCGATTCGGGACTTGACGCGGCTATCGGATATTCAAGGCAGTCGGGCATACCGTACGGAATCGGATTTATAAAAAACAAATATATTGGCAGAACCTTTATCTCGCCGGGGCAGAAGTCGCGCGAGGACAAGGTTAGAATTAAGCTAAACGTTATTTCGGATACCATAAAAGGAAAGCGTGTTGTTCTTATAGACGATTCTATCGTGCGCGGAACAACGAGCGCGAGAATTGTAAAGCTTTTGCGCGATGCGGGCGCAAAAGAGGTGCATATGCGCGTTTCTGCACCGCCGTTTTTAAATCCTTGTTATTACGGCACTGATATTGACTCGCGCGACGCTCTTATAGCGTGTCATCACACGGTTGACGAAATTGCGGACATTATCGGGGTTGATTCGCTCGGCTATCTTGACGTAAATCATCTTGATATGCTTGTCGGAGGCAGCGGCGAAAGCTTTTGCTCGGCGTGCTTTAACGGAAAATATCCGACAGATGTGCCGACCGAAACGGCAAAAAACAGATTTGAGCATAAAATTAACGAAAAGAGGGATTGTGATTGAAAAGCTTCAGCGAAAGTTATAAAGCGGCAGGGGTTGACATTACCGCAGGATATAAAGCGGTCGACCTTATGAAATCGCATATTGCAAGGACGAAAACGAGCGGTGTTATGTCGGGAATCGGCGGCTTCGGCGGACTTTTCGGACTTGATTTAAGCGGCATTAAAAATCCCGTTCTGGTAAGCGGAACGGACGGCGTGGGAACAAAGCTTAAAATGGCGTTTTTGATGGACAAGCACGACACGGTAGGCATTGACTGCGTTGCAATGTGTGTAAACGATATAATATGCTGCGGCGCAAAACCGCTGTTTTTCCTTGATTATATTGCGGTGGGCAAAAATATTCCCGAAAAGGTTGCTTCAATAGTTTCGGGCGTTGCGGACGGCTGCGTTCAGGCGGGATGCGCTCTTATAGGCGGCGAAACTGCCGAAATGCCGGGATTTTATCCCGAGGACGAATACGATTTGGCGGGATTTTCGGTGGGCGTTACCGACCGTGACAAAATTCTTGATAATAAAACCGTAAAAGAGGGCGATATAATTATCGGTCTTAAATCTTCGGGAGTTCATTCCAACGGCTTTTCGTTGGTCAGAAAAATCTTTGATGTTGAAAACAAAGATATAAAATCTCCCGTAGACTTTTTGGGCGGAAAATCAATCGGCGAAACGCTTTTAACCCCCACAAAAATATACGTTAAGCCTATGTGCGCGCTGTTTGAACAAATCACTGTAAAAGCCGTTTCGCACATAACGGGCGGTGGATTTTACGAAAATATTCCGCGAAGCATTCCAAAGGGCTTCGGCGCAAAAATTGATAAAAGCGCGCTTCAAATTCTTCCGATTTTTACACTTTTGCAAAAAGAAGGCAACATTCCCGAAAGGGATATGTTCAACACCTTTAATATGGGTATCGGAATGAGTGTTATTGTAGATAAAAACGATGCGGATAAGGCTCTTGAAATTTTAAGAGAAAACGGCGAGGACGCATATATTATCGGCGAGATTGAAAAGTCGGACGAAAGTGTGAAAATATGTTAAAAAACATTGCGGTTTTGGTGTCGGGCGGCGGCACAAATTTGCAGGCGCTTATCGACGCGCAGAAAAGCGGTATAATAAAATCGGGAAAAATTACAGCCGTAATTTCAAGCAGCAGTCAGGCATACGCTCTTAAAAGAGCCGAAAACGCGGGCATTAAGACGTTTGTCGTGTCCAAAAAAGAAGAGGGCAGTCAAGAAAAATTTGAGGAGAAAATCATAAAAATTCTCGAAGATGAAAAAATTGACCTTATTGTGCTTGCCGGCTTTATGTGCATACTTACCAAAAACTTTACAAGCCGTTATCCCAACCGCATAATAAACGTTCATCCCTCACTTATTCCGTCTTTTTGCGGAAAAGGCTTTTACGGGCTTAAGGTTCACGAAGCGGCACTTGAATACGGTGTTAAGGTGAGCGGCGCAACGGTGCATTTTGTAAACGAAATTCCCGACGGCGGAAAAATTATTTTGCAAAAGGCGGTCAGCGTCAGAAAAAACGATACGCCCGAAACGCTGCAAAAACGCATTATGCGCGAGGCTGAATGGAAAATTCTTCCCAAGGCTGCCGAAAAAGTGTGCAGAAATCTTTTAAAAAACGAAAAGGAAAAATAATATGAATATTTACAAAATTAATGGTATAAAAGAGCTTATAAAGGATAATCCGTATGTAGGACGCGGCATTGTAATAGGCAAAACCGAGGACGGTGAAAAAGCTGCGGTTGCATATTTTATAATGGGCAGAAGTGAAAACAGCCGTAACAGAATTTTTTATGTTGAGGGCGAAAACGTTAAAACGGGAGCGTTCGACCCGTCAAAGCTTTCTGACCCGTCGCTTATTATTTATGCGCCGATAAGAAAAACAGAAAATAAGCTTATTGTGTCAAACGGCGACCAGACCGATACGATTTACGATTATATTAAAGATGGAAAAAGCTTTGAACAAGCATTGGAAAGTCGTGAATTTGAGCCGGACGCGCCCAATTTTACACCGAGAATAAGCGGAATTTTAAATTTTTCAAACAATGATTTTACTTATAAGATGAGTATTTTAAAAAGCGCAGACGAAGAAGGCTCTGCGTGCAACAGATTTACTTTTTCGTATTCGCCCATATGCGGACTCGGACATTTTATTCACACCTATGTTACGGACGGCAATCCCATTCCGACATTTTTAGGAGAGCCGGAGCGTGTGAAAATTCCAAACGATATTGACGATTTTACAAACGAAATTTGGTCCGCTCTTAACAGCGACAACAAAATTTCGCTTTATGTGCGATATATAAACCTTAAAAACGGAGCGGAGGAAAACCGCCTTATTAATAAAAACAAGCAGGAAGGATAAAAATACAATGAAAGAATTTGAATTAAAATACGGCTGCAATCCAAATCAGAAGCCTGCCAAAATTTATATGGAAAGCGGAAAGGATTTGCCGATTGAAATTTTAAACGGAAGACCCGGGTACATAAACTTTCTTGATGCGTTTAACAGCTGGCAGCTTGTAAGCGAGATTAAAAACGCTCTCGGAAAGGTGTGCGCCGCATCGTTTAAGCACGTCAGCCCCACAAGTGCTGCAATCGGAAAAAAGCTTGACGAAAAGCTTAAAAAAGCGTGCTTTGTTGACGATATAGAAGGTCTTGACGATTCACCTGTTGCGTGCGCATACGCACGCGCGCGCGGCACCGACAGAATGAGCTCGTTCGGCGACTGGATAGCGCTCAGCGACACCTGCGACGAGGTGTGTGCCCGTCTTATAAAAAGAGAGGTTTCAGACGGCATTATAGCTCCCGATTACACAAAAGAGGCCCTTGAAATTCTTATGCAAAAAAGAAAAGGAACCTATAATATTATAAAAATAGACAAAAACTACATTCCCGAAGTTCAGGAAAAAAAGCAGGTTTTCGGCGTGACGTTTGAGCAGGGCAGAAACAATTTCAAAATTGATTTTGACCTTTTAAGCAATGTTGTAACCGACAATAAGGATATTCCCGAAGCTGCAAAGGAAGATTTGATTATTGCGCTGATAACATTAAAATATACGCAGTCAAACTCGGTTTGCTTTGCAAAGGACGGTCAGGCAATCGGAGTGGGCGCCGGTCAGCAGTCGCGCATACACTGCACGCGTCTTGCAGGAAACAAGGCGGATATTTGGCATTTAAGACAACACGACAAGGTGCTTAATCTGCCGTTTTTGGATACGGTTAAACGTCCCGACAGAGATAACACGATTGATATTTACATTTCGGACGATTACGAGGATGTTTTGGCTGACGGCGTTTGGCAAACATTGTTTTCTAAAAAACCCGAGCCGCTTACAAGAGAGGAAAAGAAGGAGTATTTATCAAAGATTGACGGCGTAAGTCTTGGCAGTGACGCGTTTTTCCCGTTCGGCGACAATATTGAACGGGCGAAAAAAAGCGGCGTAAAATATGTTGCCGAGCCGGGTGGTTCAATCCGTGACGACAATGTTATAGAAACGTGTAACAAATACGGTATGGCTATGGCGTTTACAGGTATGAGGCTGTTCCACCATTAAAATTAAAAAAGGAGAAATTCTTATGAAGGTTATGGTTGTAGGCGGCGGCGGACGTGAGCACGCCATTATAAAAAGCCTTAAAAAAAGCGAAAAAATAGATAAAATATACGCTCTTCCCGGAAACGGCGGCATAGCTATGGACGCTGAATGTGTTGATATAAAAGCTACCGACATTCCCGGCGCGGTGGATTTTGCCGTGAAAAACAACATTGATTTTGCGGTTGTCGCGCCCGACGACCCGCTTGTGCTCGGTATGGTTGACGCTTTAAACGAAAAAGGAATTTCGTGCTTCGGACCGAAGAAAAACGCTGCTATAATTGAGGGAAGCAAGGTTTTTTCAAAAAATCTTATGAAAAAATACAACATTCCCACCGCAGCATACGAGGTTTTTACAGACGGAAAGCAGGCTGTAAAATATCTCGAAGGGGCAAAATACCCCGCGGTTATAAAGGCGGACGGACTCGCACTCGGAAAGGGAGTTATAATTGCCAAGAACTTTGACGAGGCGAAAAATGCGGTTAAGTCCATTATGGAGGACAAGGTTTTCGGTGACAGCGGCAACGAAATTGTAATTGAGGAATTTTTAACAGGCCCCGAGGTGTCGGTGCTTGCATTTACCGACGGCAATACCGTTGTTCCTATGGTATCGTCCATGGATCACAAGCGCGCAAAGGACGGTGACGAAGGGTTAAATACCGGCGGTATGGGTACTATTGCACCCAATCCGTATTACACCGAAGAAATCGCAAAAGAATGCTACGAAAAAATTTTCGTTCCCACAATCGAGGCTATGAAAAAAGAGGGCAGAGAATTTTCGGGATGTCTTTATTTTGGACTTATGATTACCGAAAAAGGTCCTTATGTAATAGAATATAACTGCCGTTTCGGCGACCCCGAAACTCAAGTTGTTCTTCCGCTTTTAAAAAGCGACCTTTTTGAGATTATGCAGAAAATCAGCAGAAAAGAGCTTAAAAAAGAAGACGTCGAATTTTACGAAAAGAGCGCTGCCTGCGTTGTTATGGCATCGGAAGGATATCCTGTTTCGTATGAAAAGGGATTTGAAATAACCCTTCCCGAGTTAAATGACGATGAGCAAATTTACATTGCCGGCGCAAAGAAAAAAGACGGCAAAATTGTAACCGACGGCGGCAGAGTGCTCGGCGCGGTGAAGATTGCAAATAACCTCAAAGACGCCGTTGACGGCGCGTATGCGCTCACGGAAAAAATTCATTTTGACAATGCATATAAAAGATGTGACATAGGCAAAAAAGCGCTTGAATATGTTAGGAGGTAGGCTATGGTTTACAGACTTTACGTTGAAAAGAAAAAGGAGCTTGCAAACGAGGCGGCTGCGCTTAAAAAAGATATTTCTTATCTTTTGGGAATTAAGCTTGAGTCGCTGCGCATTGTAAACCGTTATGATGTTGAAAATATTGACAGAGATTTGTTTGACAGCTGTAAAATGACGGTTTTTGCCGAGCCGCAGCTTGATATCGCGTCCGAAACGCTTTCATCAAACGCGGATTTTATATTTGCGGTTGAGCCGCTTCCCGGACAGTTTGACCAAAGGGCAGATTCGGCGGCGCAGTGTATTCAGATTATATCCAAAAAAGAGCGTCCGACAGTTAAAACGGCAAAGGTTTATCTTATAGACGGAAAACTTTCGGACAGTGAAAAAGATGCCGTTAAAAAATACGTAATCAACCCTGTTGAATGTCGTGAGGCCTCGCTTGAAGAAAAAGATACTCTTGAGGTAAAATACGATATTCCCACCTCCGTTAAAATTTTGGACGGTTTTGTGAATTTGGACGATGACGGGCTGTTAAATTTTATAAACGAAAATTCGCTTGCAATGGATTTTGACGATATAAAATTCTGCCGCGATTATTTTGCAAAAGAGGGCAGAAATCCTACCATTACCGAGATAAAAATGCTGGATACCTACTGGTCTGATCATTGCCGTCACACCACGTTTTTAACCGAAATTGATTCTGTAAAATTTGACGATAAGCTTTTGCAAAATGCATACGACGAATATATTAAAACGAGAAAAGAATTAAACCGCACCAAGCCTATTTGCCTTATGGATATTGCAACCATTGCGGTTAAATATCTTAAAAAAGAAGGCAAGCTTGAAAAATTGGACGAGTCGGAGGAAATCAACGCCTGCACCGTAAAAATTAAGGTTAACGTTGACGGAAAAGACGAGGACTGGCTGCTTCTTTTTAAAAACGAAACGCATAATCATCCTACCGAAATTGAACCCTTCGGCGGTGCGGCAACCTGTATAGGCGGCGCAATACGCGACCCTCTTTCGGGGAGGGCGTATGTGTATGCCGCAATGCGTGTAACGGGTGCGGCAAATCCGTTAAAGAGCGTGTCCGAAACGTTAAAGGGCAAGCTTCCGCAGCGAAAAATAGTTACAACCGCAGCGGCAGGATACAGCTCATACGGCAATCAAATAGGTCTTGCAACAGGTCAGGTTGATGAAATATATCACGAGGGCTATGCGGCAAAGAGAATGGAAATCGGCGCGGTTGTGGGTGCTGTTCCGCAAAAAAATGTAAGGCGCGAATGTCCGCAAAACGGAGATATTGTAATTCTTCTCGGCGGCGCAACAGGCAGAGACGGCTGCGGCGGCGCAACAGGCTCGTCAAAGTCGCACAATTTAAAATCACTTGAAAGCTGCGGTGCGGAGGTGCAGAAGGGTAATGCTCCCGAGGAGAGAAAGCTTCAGAGATTGTTTAGAAATTACCAAGCCGCACGTCTTATAAAGCGCTGCAATGATTTCGGCGCAGGCGGTGTGTCGGTTGCAATCGGCGAGCTTGCGGACGGAATTGAAATTGACCTTAACGCCGTTCCCAAAAAATATGACGGTCTTGACGGAACCGAGCTTGCAATAAGCGAATCGCAGGAGAGAATGGCGGTTGTGGTTGATAAAAACGACGTGCAAAAATTTATTGAGCTTGCAAACGCCGAGAATTTGAATGCTACGGTTGTTGCGACCGTTACCGACAAAAACAGGCTTGTTATGAATTGGAACGGCAATAAAATTGTTGATATTTCGCGTGATTTTCTTAATTCCAACGGCGCTCCCAAGCATATTGACGTTGAAGCGGAAAAATGCGAAAATTACGAAAAAGACACAAGCGGCAATTTTGCCGATATGTATAAAAAGCTTGCCGGCGATTTAAACGTTTGCTCAAAGCGCGGACTTTCCGAACGTTTTGACTCTACAATCGGCTCGGGAACAGTGCTTATGCCGTTCGGCGGCAAAAATCAGCTTACGCCCATTCAGGCAATGGTAAACAAAATTTCGACCGAAAAAGGCTTTACGGATACCTCATCGGTTATGGCATGGGGTTATAATCCGTTCATTACTGAAAAAAGCCCGTATCACGGCGCATATCTCGCAGTGGTTGAGTCGGTTTCAAAGCTTGTTGCGGCGGGCGCAAAATTTGAAGATGTATATCTTACCTTCCAGGAATACTTTGAAAAGCCGATGAAGGATAAAAAACGCTGGGGCAAGCCTATGTGCGCGCTTTTGGGAGCATTTATGGCACAGAAGGATTTGTCAATCGGGGCAATCGGCGGCAAGGATTCTATGAGCGGAACATTTGAAAATATTGACGTTCCGCCGACTCTCGTTTCGTTTGCCGTAACGTGCGAGGACGCGAAAAACATCATTTCGCCTGAATTTAAGGGCGCAGGGCACAAGGTTATAATGCTCAAGCCGAAATATAATGAAAACAAGCTTCCCGATACAAAATCGCTCATCGAAACGTTTGACAGGGTAACGTCGCTTATGCGCAGCAAAAAGGTTTACGCAGCGTATACGCCTACACTCGGCGGTGTTTCCGAGGCGGTTATGAAAATGTGCTTCGGAAACGGCATAGGTTTTGAATTTGACGAAAATATTTCCAATGACGAAATTTTTGGCTACAACTACGGCGCATTTGTGCTTGAGGTTTCGAATGATGTGTCGGACGGTATTGTTTTGGGCTATACAACAGACAAAAATGAAATTTCGCGCGGCAAAGAAAAGGTTGTGCTTTCCGAAATTTTAAAAATTTATGAGGATAAGTTAGAGAGCGTTTATACATGCAATATTGCGCCTGAAAAGGGCAAATTTGAGAATTTTTCATATGAGTGCGGCGAGTGGAAATCACCGAGTGTAAAAATTGCACGTCCGAGGGTGCTTATTCCCGTATTTCCCGGCACAAACTGCGAATATGACAGTGCGAAGATGGTAGAAAATGCAGGAATGGACAGCGAAATTATTGTTATAAATAATCTTTCGCCGAAAAGCGTTTCCGAGTCTGTTTCTTATTTTGCAAACAGATTGAAGGACGCGCAGATGGTATTTATTCCGGGTGGCTTTTCGGGCGGAGACGAGCCTGACGGTTCGGGAAAATTCATTACCGCATTCTTTAGAAACGCTGAAATTAAAGAGGAAGTAAACAGGCTTTTAAAACAGCGTGACGGTCTTATGTGCGGCATTTGCAACGGTTTTCAGGCGCTTATAAAGCTTGGTCTTGTTCCGTACGGCGAGATTGTTGACACCAACGAATTTTCGCCCACGCTTACCTTTAATACAATCGGCAGACATCAATCGCGCCTTGTAAGAACGCGCATTGCTTCCAATAAGTCGCCGTTTCTTGCAGATACAAATGTCGGTGATATTTTCAGCGTTCCGATTTCACACGGCGAAGGAAAATTTTTGGCGTCGGAGGACTGGATTAAAAAGCTTGCGGAAAACGGTCAGATTGCAACGCAGTATGTTGACGAAAACGGCAATGCGACAGGTGATGTTGCATACAATCCCAACGGTTCGGTTTGCGCGGTTGAGGGTATAACCTCGCCGGACGGCAGAGTGTTTGGAAAAATGGGACACTGTGAAAGATATCAAAAAAATCTTTACAAAAACGTTGACGGTAATTATAATATAGGTATATTTACAGCTGCGGCAAAATATTTTAAGATGTAGTTCGGAGGAATTGTAATGAAAAGCGATATTGAAATTGCACAGTCGGTTACTCCCGAAAATATAATGTGCATTGCCAAAAAAGCAGGCATAGACGAAAAGTACGTTGAGCAGTACGGAAACGATAAGGCGAAAATCGACTTGTCGCTTTTAAAAGAAAATAAAAACAAGGACGGCAAGCTGATTTTGGTTACGGCTATAACTCCTACCCCGGCGGGCGAGGGAAAAACCACTACAACAATCGGTCTTGCGGACGGACTTAAAAAAATCGGCAAAAACGTTGTTGTTGCACTGCGCGAGCCCTCGTTAGGACCTGTTTTCGGCATAAAGGGCGGCGCTGCCGGCGGCGGATACGCACAGGTTATTCCTATGGAGGATATTAACCTTCATTTTACGGGTGATTTTCACGCAATAGGCGCGGCGAACAACCTTCTTGCGGCAATGCTGGACAATCATATTTATCAGGGCAACGCGCTTAATATTGACCCGAGAAGAATTACCTGGAAACGCTGCGTTGATATGAACGACAGGCAGCTTAGGTTTATTACCGACGGCCTTGGCGGACGTGTAAACGGCGTTCCGAGAGAGGACGGCTATGACATTACGGTTGCGTCGGAAATTATGGCGGTTTTGTGCCTTGCTTCGTCCATTACCGATTTGAAGGAGCGCCTTTCAAGGATAATAGTAGGCTATACCTACGACAACGAGCCTGTTACGGCAGGTGATTTGAAGGCGCAGGGCGCAATGTGCGCGCTTTTGAAAAATGCCTTAAAGCCCAATCTCGTGCAGACTTTGGAGGGAACTCCCGCGTTTGTTCACGGCGGCCCGTTTGCAAATATCGCGCATGGCTGCAACTCGGTTATTGCTACCAAAATGGCTTTAAAATGCGGCGATTATGCTGTTACCGAAGCAGGCTTCGGCGCAGATCTCGGTGCTGAAAAATTTTTGGATATAAAATGCCGATTTGCAAATTTAAACCCCGACGCGGTTGTGCTCGTAGCAACTGTGCGAGCGCTTAAAATGCACGGCGGTATGGCTAAAACGGAGCTTGCAAACGAGAATATTGACGCGCTTAAGAAAGGCATTCCAAATCTTTTAAGACACGTTTCAAACATCAAAAATGTGTATAAGCTTCCTCTTGTTGTGGCGGTTAACCGTTTTCCGACCGATACCGACAATGAAATTGATTTTATCATAGACGAATGTAAAAAGCTTGGCGTAAATACGGTGCTTTCCACTGTCTGGGCAGACGGAGGAAACGGCGGAATCGACCTTGCGAACGAGGTTGTAAGACTTTGTGAGGAAAAGAATGATTTTACCTTCTGCTATGAGGACAATTTATCTATTGAGGAAAAAATCGAGGCAGTGGTAAAGAAAATTTACGGCGGCGCGGGCGTTGTGTTCCAGAAGGCGGCGAAAAAGCAAATTGCACGGCTTTCGGAACTCGGATTTTCTAAATGCCCTGTCTGCATTGCAAAAACGCAGTACAGCTTTTCGGACGATATGACGCTTCTCGGTGCGCCCGAAGGATTTACCGTGACGGTCAGAAACGTGAAAATAAGCGCCGGTGCAGGATTTATTGTTGTTTTAACGGGAGATATTATGACAATGCCGGGTCTTCCAAAAGTTCCTGCGGCAGAAAAAATAGACGTTGACGAAGACGGAAAAATAAGCGGGTTATTTTAAAATTTACAAAAAAGACGGGAATTTCTCCCGTCTTTTTTTATAACATAGGAAATTGCGCGCGAGAAGTGCGCAATCAGCTTGTTTCAAAAAAGCGAACCATTCTGCCCCCAAGATTGGGGGGTAGGGGGATGAGGCGTTAAAAACGCTTTTTTATGTAAGACCTACCAAAAATATTATTCCTATAATAACAAGAAGAAGCGTATCGCTTGTTCCGTCGTGCAAAAGAATGATTGCAATGCCGAGAAGAATAATATCGTCAAGTGCGAAATTATTAAAAATTCCTTCTAAACCGTTAAGCCCGCAGGCGCTTAAAATACTTTGATTTTTTAAATTGCAGCACATATCCGGTGAGCTTTTCACATCGCAGCACTCTTGCTTTTTCTCGCAGCATACATCCTCATTTTCAATGCATTTTTTTTCTTGAACACAGCATTTTTTTTCTTGAACGCAATTTTCTTTGTGCTTTTTTTCACATTTGCACGCACCGCATTTTTCGCCCGAGTTTTCAATGCAATCATTTTCTTCAAACGGTTCGTTTTCGGTGCATAAAACATCTTTTCGTCGGTCGTAAATCTTGGGATAACCGTCATAAAACTGTCTTGACATAAAATCCAACTCCTATTACAAATCTTTAAAAAGCTCGGTAATTTGCGTGAGCTTTATCATTTTTATCGCCCTGTCAATATGCTGTGTACGGGCGCTGTTCATATATGGGCGAAGCGCGTAGAGAAGATTAATTTTCGGGTCGGATTTATCGTTCATTTTACTTGCGATAGCCGAAATTTTTCGCGTCATTTCCAAATCATCGTTGCTTTGCGTGCTTTCATTTGCCGCACCCGACATCATTTGCGAAATTTTGCTCACTGCATCGGGATTTTTTAAAATTTCGCTTATTCTATCGCCGATATTGTCGTTTGCCATATTTGTCACATCCTCATTTTAACAGATTTTTTAATAGATTTGGATTTTCGGAAAGTACTTTTATCAAATCGGCCTGACTTATTGAATTTATCCTGTCGGAAAATTGCGAAATGCCGAGTGAATTAAGCTTTGCGGCAATTTCATTTTTGTCCATTCCGGCAATTTTGTCAATGATTTCGCGCTCTGATGAGTTATTTAAGTTCTTTATTGCTCTTCTTCCGATTTCGGAGTTCAAAACCTTTTTTAAAATTTGTTCTGCATTATTATAGTCATTACCGTTCAAATGCATATTCCTCCCATTTTAAAAATTTGCCTGTTTACCACATTGTGTTTGGCTCTTTTATGTTATATTATATGTGCCTTTAAAAAAAATGTTAAAAAAATTTATAAAAAAAGAGGAATTTAACAATATGCGTAGAATTGTAACAAATATGTAATACTTTTTTAATATTTTAAAGGAGATGTGACTTTGGAAGGCAATGATAATTTTTTTGTGAAAATTAAAAACGCATACAAAAAAATTTATGAAAAATATCATAATATTAATATAAAAATAAGAAAAACCGTTAATTTTGCGGTGGGAATAAGTGTTATTGCGGTGCTTTTCAACGCTAATTTTTCGCTTGTATACGGCGTTGCGTTAAATGGCAGCGAGGTTGGGTGCGTATCGCAAAAGAGCGTTGCAAAAGAGGTTATAGACGAAATAAACGAAAAATATGCGCCGTATTATTCATATCTTGATGCGATTGATGAAATGCCCGTTTACTCTCTTAAATTTGTGCGAAAATCAGATATTACCAACGAAAAAGAATTGTGTGAGAACATCAAAAAAGCGTCGGGCACAATGACAAAGCAAACGGTTATTGAGGTGGACGGAAACGCTTTGGCGGGAGTTTTGAACGCTGACGAAGCAAATAAGGCTCTGGCACTGTGCAAGGAGCGTTTTTCGGACGAAAATACCAAGGAATGTGAAATTGAAAGCAGTGTTGAAATTGAAGAAAAATATGCGCCGTCAAAGCTTCTTTGCGGTGCAAAGACCGCCGCTGAAAAGCTGCTGGACAACGAATATTTTGAGCCGCTAAAAGTTCTTACCGTGGAATATCAAACGCTTGAAAACGAAATTCCGTTTGAAATTGAGCGCGTTGAAAACGCTGAACTTTATGAGGGAAATACAAGCGTTGAGGTTGAGGGCGAAAACGGTAAAGAGATTACCGTTCGCAAAATAGAAAAGATTAACGGCGGTATAAAATCGGACAGCGAAATTTCAAAAACAACCGAAAAAATGCCTAAAAATCAGGTTCTTTCGGTGGGCACAAAGGAGCGTCCGTCGGGTGTCGGAACAGGAAGCTTTTTAGTTCCGTACAGCGGAAATATCACCTCGCGTTACGGGCAGCGCTCTATGGGAAACCACAAAGGCATTGACATTGTTGGACCTGTCGGTTCGCCCATTTATGCTTCGGACGAAGGAATTGTTACCTATGCCGGCTACGAGGAGGGCGGCTACGGAAATATCGTCAAAATTGACCATCAGAACGGCTACGAAACGTATTATGCGCATTGCAGCGAGGTTTTGGTAAGCAGCGGCGACGTTGTGAAAAAAGGCGACCTTATTGCAAAGGTGGGTAATACCGGACGAAGCACCGGAGCGCATCTTCATTTTGAAATACGCAAAAACGGAGAAACTCAAAATCCGCTTGACTACATAGGATAAGCAAAAAATAACTGCTCCGTTTATATGCTTGTAAGAAAATAACATAAAAAATAAAGTCACGTTTTATATTATTTATGAATAGTATTAAACGTGGCTTTTTTGCTGCAAAATTTTAATTATGAGGGTGATTTTATGTCAAATGAAAAGCATTTTTATCTGGGAGCAAACACACCGGACGGATTTTTTTCGTACTATGACAGCATTGTTTCGCAGCAGGAGGCAAGAAAAATTTACTGCATAAAGGGCGGCCCCGGAACGGGAAAGTCATCTTTTATGCGGAAAATTGCCGAAAAAATCCTCTCGCTCGGCTATGATGTTGAATTTATTCATTGCTCCTCCGATGATGATTCTTTGGACGGCATTTTCGTAAAAAGGCTCAAAATTGCCTTTCTTGACGGCACTGCTCCGCACATTGTAGACCCGAAAAACCCCGGCGCGGTGGATAAAATTATAAATTTGGGCGAATTTTGGGACGAGGAAAAAATGACGGGTGAAAAACGCGGCATTATTGACACCAACCGCGAAATAGGCGAAACATTCAGCCGCGCATATAAGTATCTTGCCGCCGCAAAGGCATTTTATGATGATATAAACGTTATAAACGAAAAATCGTACGACCGCTATGAACGTAATTTGTATGTTGAAAAAATTGTAAAAGATGAATTTTCGCATCTTTGCATTTGCCCTGTTGTCGGAAACGAGAGAAAGCTTTTTGCCTCGGCAATTACTCCGTCGGGCTTAAAATTCCGCCCTCAAACGCTGTTTGATGGATACAGGGTTAAAATTCTTAAAGGATTTACGGGAAATGTTTTGAATGAAATTTCCGACGCGGCAACAAAAAGAGGTATGGATACCGAAAAATTTTACTGCGTTATGGAGCCTTCAAAAAAATGCGAGCATCTTTTAATTCCGCATTTAAAGCTTGCGTTTTGCACCGATAACGAATTTCATAATTATTCCGACGGCGAAATTTACGAATTTTCTAAAAAATCACTTTATCAGGACGAATTGGAATATGATATGCAGATGTATAAAAATCTTATAAACAAAGCGGTTGAAACGCTTTCAGGCGCAAAGAAGCTGCACGACGATTTGGAAAAATTCTATATTCCCAATATGAATTTTAAAAAGATTATGTCGCTTTGTGAAAAAACAATAAAACAAATACTTGAAATGGTATAAAAGTTGTGTTAAAATTAAAATGATAATATATGTACGAAAGGATAAGACCAGATGAATAACGTTTATGATGTGCTTGCCGAAAGAGGGCTTATAGCACAGACCACGCACGAAAAAGAAATCAGGGAGCTTCTTGCAAACGAGAAGGTTACTTTTTATATAGGATTCGACCCCACCGCCGACAGCCTTCACGTCGGGCATTTTCTGCAAATGGTTGTTATGCGCCATATGCAGAATTTCGGTCACCGTCCGATTGCATTGGTAGGCGGCGGAACAGGCACAATCGGCGACCCTTCGGGAAGAACCGATATGCGTCAGATGATGACGATGGAAACCATAAACTACAACTGCGAACGCTTTAAAAAACAGCTTTCCACCATTGTTGATTTTTCGGACGGCAAAGCGATTATGGTCAATAACGCCGACTGGCTTTTAAACCTTAACTACGTTGATTTTATGCGCGATATCGGCTCGTGCTTCTCGGTTAACAAAATGCTTACCGCGGAGTGCTACAAGCAAAGGCTGGAAAAAGGGCTTACCTTTCTTGAGTTTAACTATATGCTTATGCAAAGCTACGACTTTTTGATGCTCAACAGAAAATACAACTGTAAAATCGAGCTTGGCGGCGATGACCAATGGAGCAATATTTTGGGCGGTATTGACCTTTGTCGCCGAAAGGACCAAAAACAGGTGTACGGTATGACGTTTACCCTTCTTGCAAACAGTGAGGGCAAAAAAATGGGCAAAACGCAAAAGGGAGCGCTGTGGCTCGACCCCGAAAAAACTTCGCCGTACGAGTTTTATCAATATTGGAGAAACGTTGATGACGCGGACGTTATTAAATGCTTAAAGCTTATTACATTTGTGCCGATGGAAGAAATATATGAAATGGAAAAATGGGAGGGTCAGCAGCTTAACGAAGCTAAAAGACGTCTTGCATACGAGGTTACAAAGCTTGTTCACGGCGAGCAGGAGGCTAAAAAGGCGCAAAGCGCGGCGGAGGCTGTTTTCGGAGCCGGTGCCGATAACTCGAGTATGCCCACAACCGCCATTACAAAAGAAGAAGCGCAGTGTATAAATATTATTGACCTTATGCTTAAAGCAAATCTTATCCCGTCAAAGGGAGAGGGCAGACGTCTTATTCAGCAGGGCGGCGTGTCGGTTAACGGAAACAAGGTTTCGGACATTGCGCAAAATATATGTGAAAACGACTTTGAAGACGGCAGCGTTATCATTAAAAAGGGTAAAAAGGTTTACCACAAAATTATAATCGAAGGATAAATTCTTTTTCGGAGGTAACGAGCAATGAAAATTGAATGTGTCAGTAAGGTTTTAAACGCAAAGGTGCTGTGCGAAGGCAAGGGATTGGATACCGAGGTGCTTTCGGCGTGCGGCTGCGACCTTATGAGCGATGTTCTTGCGTTTGTTAAAAATCAGGCGATGCTGCTTACCGGGCTTGTAAATTTGCAGGTTGTAAGAACCGCTGAAATGATGGATATGAAAGCTATTGTTTTTGTAAGAGGAAAAATGCCGGGTAACGACATTATAGAGCTTGCAAAGGATATGAAAATTGCGGTGCTTTCAACCGATTTGCCGCTTTATATGGCGTGCGGCAAGCTTTATGACGCAGGGCTCCATAACGATTGATGACGAACGGAGAAAATTATGGCTGACAATAATATTTCTGTAAGGTTTGATGTTGACGCAAGTGATTTTTCTGCGGCAGGGGAGGCGTCCACAAAGCTAAAAAAAATGCTGCGTCAATTAAGCGTTGACCCCGAGATTATACGAAAAGTTGCGGTTGCAATGTACGAGGGTGAAATCAATATGGTTATTCACGCAAACGGCGGTCATATTGACGTTGAGATTACTCCCGAATACATAAAAATGGTTTTGGCTGATAACGGCCCGGGTATAGCAGATGTTTCGCTTGCCATGCAGGAGGGATATTCCACTGCGGCGGATTCTGTGCGCGAGCTTGGCTTTGGCGCGGGTATGGGACTGCCTAATATGAAAAAATATACTGATGAAATGCACATTACAACAGAGCTCGGCAAAGGTACCACCATTGAAATGCTTGTTAAAAACAATGCTTAAAAACGGTTAAGAGAAGGTGTGAAAGTGAATAATATCATTCATTCCGTTACTCTCGACAAAGAAAAATGTAAGGGTTGCACCAAGTGTATTCAGCTTTGCCCCACTCAAGCTATCAGAGTGCGAAACGGAAAAGCAAGAATTATCAAGGAAAAATGTATCGATTGCGGCGAATGTATAAGAGTTTGCCCGTATCACGCAAAAAAAGGCGTGACAGATAACTTTGAAATTATTAATAATTTTAAATATAAAATCGCGCTGCCGGCGCCGGCATTTTACGGACAGTTTAAAAAGGTTGACAATATAAGCGCAATTTTAAACGCGCTTATAAAGATTGGTTTTGACGATGTGTTCGAGGTTGCCTATGCGGCGCAGATAATAACGCGCGAAACGAAAAAGCTTATTGATTCGGGCGAGCTTTTAATGCCCACAATAAGCTCCGCGTGCCCCGCGGTTGTAAAGCTTATAAGTATAAGATTTCCAAATCTTATACCGAATCTTATACCTATTATTTCGCCTATGGATTTGGCAGGTCGGCTTGCAAAAAAAATCGCGGCGGAAAAAACGTCTTTTCGTGAAGATGAAATAGGAACATTTTTTATAAGCCCGTGCGCCGCAAAGGCAATGGGCGCAAAATATCCGTGCGGCGTTGATAAAAGCTATGTTGACGGTGTTTTTTCGGTGAACGATATTTACCGCAAGGTTCTGCCGTTCATTTCAGAAAAAAGCGATATTGAAAGGTTGTCAAAGGCAGGATTTAACGGCGTTTGCTGGGCAAATTCGGGCGGCGAGGTTGCGGCGCTCGAACGCGAAAATGTAATTGCCGTCGATGGTATACATAACGTTGTAAAAATTTTGGAGGAAATTGAAAACGACAAGCTTTCGGATGTTGAATACGCTGAAATTTTAGCATGCACCGGCGGCTGTGTGGGCGGTCCGCTGACGGTTGAAAACGGTTTTGTTGCACAGACAAAAATTAAAAAACTTGCAAAAAAACTTCCCGGAAAAGAATCAATCGATAATATAACCGCCGACGTTATGATGAACGCTCCAATTCCGTATAACAAGGCGCTCGGACTGGACGACGATATGGTTACGGCAATGGAAAAAATGAAGCGTATGATTGAAATTTCGGATACTCTTCCCGGTCTTGACTGCGGCTCGTGCGGTGCGCCTACCTGCCGTGCGCTGGCGGAGGATATTGTGCGCGGATATGCTACAAAAAGCGCGTGTATTTACAACCTTAAGGCAAAAATTCTGGAGCTTGCTGAAGGTCTTGAAGAATTTAAGGGTTTAAATAACAAAAACGATAAAAGTTGAGGCTGGTTTATATGAATACTTGCGAAATTGAAGAAAAACTCGGTTTGAAATGTCTTACCGAAAACAACAACAAAAAAGAGGTATCAGGGTGCTATATCAGCGACCTTTTGAGCCTTGCTATGGGGCGCGTAGGCGATAAAAACGTTTGGATAACGGTGCAGACAAACCTTAATATTGTTGCAATCGCAGTGCTTACCGAGGCGTCGTGCATTATTGTTCCCGAAGGCATTGAAGTGGGCGCGGACGTTATTAACAAGGCAAAGGACGAAGATGTGATAATTTTTTCAAGCGCCGATACTGCATATCAGCTTGCGGTAAAGCTTGGTGCGCTTATTTAACGGAGGATTAACAAAATTATGAAGGATTATATAGTAAGAGCCGCTGCGAAGGACGGCAGTGTGCGCGCGTTTTGTGCCGTAACAACAAATTTGGTCAACAGGGCGCAGAAAATTCATTCGCTTTACCCGGTTGCATCAGCTGCACTCGGAAGGCTTTTAACGGCGTCTGCAATGATGGGAGCAATGCTCAAATCCGAGGATGATTTGCTCACGGTGCAAATTACGGGAAACGGTCCTATCGGAAGGGTTCTTGCAACGGCTGACTGTCATTCAAACGTAAAAGGCTATGTGGGCAATCCTAAAGTTGTTCTGCCGAAAAATGACAAGGGAAAGCTTGACGTTGGCGGCGCAGTCGGCACGGACGGATTTTTAACGGTTATAAGAGATTTTGGCTTGAAAGAGCCGTATGTCGGCAAGGTCCCGCTGGTCAGCGGTGAAATAGGCGACGATTTGACCTCGTATTTTGCCGTTTCCGAGCAAATTCCGTCGGTTGTAGGGCTTGGTGTGCTTGTTGACGTTGATTTAAGCGTTAAAGCGGCAGGCGGATTTATTGTGCAGGTTATGCCTGAAGCAACAGACGAAACGATTACAAGGCTTGAAGAAAACGTTAAAAAAATCACTTCGGTTACAAAAATGCTTGAGGATAATATGCTGCCTGAAGATATTTTAAAGTGTGCTCTCGACGGCATAGATTTTGAAATTACCGATAAGACGGATACGAAGTATTATTGCAACTGCAGCCGCGATCGCGTTGAGAAGGCACTTGTTTCTCTCGGAAAAAGCGAACTTGAGGATATTATAAAGAAGGATAAAAAGGCAGAAATAATGTGTCATTTTTGCGATAAGGTTTATAATTTTGACGAAAATGACCTTAAAATACTTCTTGAAAATGCAGAAAATAATAAGACAAAAAATTTTAAAAAAATTTAAAAAAATTGAAAAAAAGTATTGACAAATAAAAAGTTTTAGGGTATACTATTGATTGTTGCTCGGGGTGATAGTTATAAACCGATTATTGTGCGGTTTTAATTCATCTGTAAAAGTAATTTTACTTAAACGGCACAAATGAGTTTCGGGTGGTTAGCTCAGCTGGGAGAGCGTCTGCCTTACAAGCAGAGGGTCACAGGTTCGAGCCCTGTACCGCCCACCAAACTCTTTTTACGGCCCGGTAGTTCAGTTGGTTAGAATGCCAGCCTGTCACGCTGGAGGTCGAGGGTTCGAGCCCCTTCCGGGTCGCCATTTTATTTATATATTTTTGTGCATATGCTGTTGGTAAATATGAGAATGCCTTTAGGGGATATTTTCAGCAACACGATTTGCCTCTGTAGCTCAGTAGGTAGAGCAGGGGACTGAAAATCCCCGTGTCGGTGGTTCGATTCCGCCCGGAGGCACCATAGCTTTGCTTATAACAAAGCTATAAATGCGGGAGTGGCTCAGTGGTAGAGCGTCACCTTGCCAAGGTGAACGTCGCGAGTTCGAATCTCGTCTTCCGCTCCATTTTTACAAAAGACGCACATTACGCTGCGTCTTTTGATTTATGGCGCCATAGCCAAGAGGTAAGGCAGAGGTCTGCAACACCTTTATCACCAGTTCAAATCTGGTTGGCGCCTCCATAAGTTTTGCGGTGTTTGATGTTTGTATCAGACACCGCAAACCAAATTTTAATTATAATTTGGGCCTTTAGCTCAGTTGGTTAGAGCAACCGGCTCATAACCGGTTGGTCCGGGGTTCGAGTCCCTGAAGGCCCACCAAATAAGAACCTCAAGG
>JALEIO010000066.1 GCA_022769845.1 Oscillospiraceae bacterium | reverse complement strand
AGTCAAGAAGCGTTTCAAGATAATGCCTTCTGTACGCTACAACGCCTATTATCACAGTTGAAAAAATTGAAAACAGCGGAAAGTTGCCGGTAACAGAATAAAAATATGCTATTATGCAAAGCAGAACGGCTTCTGCAATTTTTACAAAAATATTGTCAGTTTTTGTCATTTTTTCCTCCGCAGAAAATATAGTCATTATATTATATCACAACAAAAACAAAAACGCAAATATTATTACAAAATTTTTGCATAAAAAATAAGCAGTCTGTTAAAGACTGCCTATCATATGACGATATTATACCATAGCTCCGTTATGGATAAGTATTTTTCGAAGCTTTTCAACGTTAATATCCGCCATACACGAATTTTCGTTAAATGCAAGCGCCGCCGCACTTCCCGCCGCCTCGCCGAGACAGCACACAATGGGCATAATTCTTATTGACGCCTGCGCTTCGTGGGTTGCGGAAATGCACCTTCCTGTGACAAGCAGATTTTTCATCTCCTTCGGAACAAGACATCTGTACGGAATTGTATAAAATTCACCCTCTTTGAAAAAATAATGGCTTGTGCCGCTGCCTTCGGGATTGTGAATATCAATATCGTAATTGCCGAGCGCAATCGAATCGTCAAATTTTTTACACGAAACAATATCATCTTGATTAAGCACATACAATCCGTTCAGCATACGACTTTCGCGTATGCCGATTTGTGCCGCGGTTGAAATGATTTCGGCATTTTTGAAAGACTCAAAATTGTCTTTTAAAAATTTAACAAGCTCAAAAACCTGATTGCGCGCCTCTATTTCTGCCTTTGTAACGTCAAAAACATTTGTCGGGTCAAGCTTTACTATTCGGGTTGAATTAAAGTGAAGAACTCCCGGTGTTACATTTCTGAACACCAAAACATCTTCACGCAAATTTTTTATTTTGCCTTCATCGCGGTATTTTTTATACAACTTGTTAACCGCATCCTTTTCACACACCCATTTTTCGATATCAACGTTACCCAATCGAAAACAAAGCGTCATAGGCTGACAAAGTCCGTCTTTTTCACGTCCCAGCCGCATACTGCATCCGGCGGAATACGCTAAATCGCCGTCGCCTGTCGCGTCGATAAACTCATCAGCTTCAAAGGTCAAAATGCCGGATTTTGTCGCAAGGTTTACCGAGCATATTCTGCCGTTTTCCGTCTTTGCGCCGACCAAAAAAGCGTGAAACAAAATATCGGCACCGGCTTCTGTAAGCTTTCTGTTTAAAATGAGCTTCAGCCATTCCTCGTTAAAAATACCTGTTTCACTTGCTTTTCTTTTCTCATAATACGCGCCGCATTTTTCAAGTTCCAATGTAATTTCTTTAAAAATTCCCGCACTTAAATCAACGCGTTTTGAATTGATTTTTGTATGATATCTCATAAACGGATTTACAAGGCATGCATTTGCCGCACCACCGAGAGCATTTGTCTTTTCAGCCAAAAGCACGCTAAGTCCGCCACGCGCTGCCGCGATTGCTGCCGCACAGCCTGAAAATCCGCCGCCGATAACAATGAGGTCATATTTTTTCATATATTTCACTCCTTTTAACGTAATTTTATATAGTTTTATTAAATATAACTATCACAAATTAAACTAAATTATTGCACAAAAGATACACTTATGTTATAATTTAAGACAATTAAGAAATTTGAGGTGGCGCATATGCAACTTAATGATATTTTGGAATATTTATCGAAAGACGGAAATATTATGCTTAATATGCACGACGTTACGGGAATTTTATCGTCAAAACCTTTTGACATTGAACGAAAATTCAGAATACATACTTTAAAATTCTGTGACATTGCAAAAAGTACGAGTGCAGGATATATGCTGTGCACCTCTTGCAAAAAAACCGTGTGCAAAATGGCGTTGCGGTGCGGCAAACCATTTTTCGGCACTTGCCCATACGGTCTTTTTGAGCTTGTTTTTCCCATAAAAATTGACGAAAAAATTGAATGTATACTTTTTGTGGGAAATCAAACAGATAATGCAAAAAATGCTTAGAAAAAGGCAAAAATCGCGTGCGAAAAGACAAAAGTAAATTTTAATGAAATATCGAAAGAATTTAAAAATATAAATACTGCAAATGCCGATTTTATGCTTGAAACCGCTGAATTAATCAGCGAATTTATTTGTCTTTTATATTATAAAAACAAACAAACAATAAATTATAAAGGGCATTGCCACAGAATTGTCGAGGAATTAAAACACCGCGCCGACGAGCATTACGACTGCGCGCTGACGCTAAAAAAAATGTCGGAATTGTATTTTATGAACGAAAAATATTTGGGCAGACTTTTTTTAAAACAAACAGGTCAAACGTTTCACTCATACATAAATATGCGTCGCTTGAAGGCTGCGGCGGAGCTTCTGGAAAACACCGACCGAAGCGTGATTGACATTTCGTTGGAATGTGGTTTCAACAGCATATCATATTTTAATCGGATATTTTTGAAAAAATACGGAAAAACACCTGCTCAATACCGCAAATACACGGCAAAGAGCAGGTAAAACCTTATTTTATATTATACATTCTTTTTGCATTGCAGCTTGTGATATATGCAATTTCTTCCATCGTAGTGCCCCGAAGCTCGGCAAGCTTTGCCGCGGTATATTTAAGGTTGAGCGACGAATTTCTTTTTCCTCTGTTCGGTTCGGGAGAAAGATATGGGCAATCGGTTTCAATCAGAATTCTGTCGTCCGGCACTATTTTTGCCGCTTCGGCAACATTTTTTGCGTTTTTGAAGGTAACAGTTCCCGAAAAAGAAATGTAAAAACCCATTTTAAGAGCAATTTCGGCAGTTTCACAGCTTCCCGAAAAGCAGTGCAGAACGCCCGTTTTAACCGACGATTTTTGCAAAATATCAAGAGTATCCTTTGTAGATTCGCGCATATGAATCGCAACGGGCAAATCAAGCTTTTCGGCAAGACGCAACTGACGTTCAAACCAATACATCTGCGTATCTTTCGGTGTGTTGTTTTGGTGATAATCAAGCCCGATTTCACCTATTGCAACCACTTTTTTATTTTCCCTGCAAAGTTTTTCTAGCTTTAAAATATCGTCCTCGCCTATGCCGTCAACATCTTCGGGATAAAACCCTAATGCGGCATAAACAAAGTCATATTTTTCGCATAAAGCAAGGCATTTTTGTGATGTTTCAATATTTGTGCCTATATTTACCACATAGTCAATTCCGTTTTGTTTGAATGAATCTAAAAGTGCGGCGCGGTCCGTGTCAAATCGTCCGTCGTCATAATGTGCGTGTGAATCAAAAAACATTCCAATCTCCTGTTTACTGTACTTTTGAACCGTCGCTTAAATCCTTGTCGGGCGCAACAAGCGAAAGATTTTCGTTTTCGTCAGCGGCGGCAAGAATCATACCCTGCGACAAAACTCCGCGAAGCTTTACGGGCTTTAAATTTGTAACGACAACAACTTTTTTGCCGACCATATCCTCGGGCGAATAATACTTTGCAATTCCCGAAACAATTTGGCGCACCTCATCTCCTATTTTAATCTGCGAAACAAGCAGTTTGTCTGCGCCTTCAACGCGTTTGCACTCTAAAACCTTTCCTACTTTAAGATTTATTTTTGCAAAATCGTCGATTGAAATTTCAGCCGGAGCGTCCTCCTTTTTGCTATCGGATTTTTTTTCTTCTTTTTTAGCTTTCTTCTGTGCCTCGGCAACCTCTTTCTCAATTTCTTCAAGCTTTTTTGCCTCATCTATCCTTGCAAAAAGCGGCGAAGCATTTTTGGTTACCGTTCCAGATTTGATATAACCGAATTTGTCCAGCGTATCAATCGTATTGAATTCAGAATTTATCTGTGAAAGAATACTTTCTGAAGTTTCGGGCATAAAGGGCTTAAGCAAAACGCCGAGAAAACGTATGCCCTCGAGAAGATTATACAAAACCTCCTGAAGTCTTGCAAAATTATTTACATCCTTTGCAAGCGCCCACGGGGTGGTTTCATCAATATATTTGTTAAGTCTGCGCGCCATCGAAATTATAAGCTCAAGACTGTCCGCTGCTCTAAATTCATTCATTTTGTCAATGACTTCGTCCTTTGTTTTGACAACAAATTCTTTAAGTTCATCATCAATTTTCTCTGCCGCACCGGAATTTGTAATAATACCGTCAAAATATTTATTGCTCATAGCTACCGTTCTGTTTACAAGATTTCCGAGCGTATTGGCAAGGTCGGCATTATAGCGCGCAATTATGGTTTCGTAGGTAATTGTGCCGTCCTGCGCATACGGCATTTCGCGGAGTACATAATATCTTATTGCATCCACACCGAAATGACGGACAAGGTCATCGGCATAAATAACGTTACCCAGAGATTTGCTCATTTTGCTTGTGCCGTTAAGCAGCCACGGATGACCGAAAACCTTTTTCGGAAGCGGCTCGCCGAGCGCCATAAGAATAATCGGCCAATAAATAGTGTGAAAACGCAAAATGTCCTTTCCTATTATATGAACATCTGCAGGCCAGTATTTTTTGTATAAATCGCCTTTTTTGTCAACGTCGTATCCGAGAGCGGTAATGTAATTTGAAAGAGCGTCAATCCAAACGTAAATAACGTGTTTTTCATCAAAGGTTACAGGAATGCCCCATTTGAAGCTTGAGCGCGAAACGCATAAATCCTGAAGACCCGGCTTTAAAAAATTATTTACCATTTCTTTGCGGCGCGATTCGGGACAGATAAAATCCGGATGCTCCTCGATATGCTTCATCAAAGCGTCCTGATATTTGCTCATTTTGAAGAAATATGCTTCTTCTTCTGCCGCAGCAACCTCGCGTCCGCAGTCGGGACACTTTCCGTCAACAAGCTGCGACTGTGTGTAAAAAGTTTCGCACGGCACACAGTACATACCTTCGTATTTGCCTTTGTAAATGTCGCCTTGGTCATAAAGCTTTTTAAAAATTTTCTGAACAGCCTTTTCGTGATAATCATCGGTTGTACGGATAAATTTGTCGTAGCTTGCGTTCATCAAATTCCAAATATCGCGTATCTCGCCCGAAATTTTATCAACGTGCTGCTTGCATGAAATATTTTCGTTTTTTGCTATTTCCTCTATTTTCTGACCGTGTTCATCAGTGCCTGTGAGGAAAAACACGTCATAGCCCATAAGCCGTTTAAACCTTGCGATGGCGTCGGTAAGCACAATTTCGTATGTGTTGCCAATGTGCGGCTTTCTTGACGTATACGCAATTGCGCTGGTTATATAAAATTTCTCTTTTCCCATTTATTTCAACCCTTTCTTTAGGTAAAAATTCATTTAATACTATATATATTACCATTTTTTGTGAGCTAATTCAAGACCTATTGGGTCAAAATTTTTAAAATTATGAATTTTTTTGAAAAAATTTTAAAATTTCTCTTGACTTTAAGGGTTAATATGTGTATAATAACTATTGTTGCGTTAAATAAGCGCCTCTAGCTCAGCTGGTAGAGCATTCGACTCTTAATCGACAGGTCCAGGGTTCGAATCCCTGGAGGCGCACCACGTCGGAACAAGCCAAAGCTTGTTCCGATTTTTGTTAAATAAAATTTCTCATTTTTTTAAAAAAACTCTTGCAATTATAAAATATATGTGTTATAATATTTTGCGTTGGTTAATTTTTCACACGGCCCGTTGGTCAAGCGGTTAAGACGGAGCCCTCTCAAGGCTCAATCACGAGTTCGATTCTCGTACGGGTCACCAAAAAGACTTGCTATGCAAGTCTTTTTTCAATATTGCCTGCTCGGCTTATTTGCATAATACATAATAAATTTTTAAAACATATTATTGCATATAATTTTAAAAAGTACACATAAATAATTTAAGGAGAAAAAATTATGGAAAAAAATCCTATTGCAAAAATGACAATGGAAAACGGCGGCGTTATTGAAATTGAACTTTCGCCGAGTGAAGCGCCAATAACAGTTGAGAATTTTGTAAACCTTGTAAACCAAGGCTTTTACAACGGACTTACAATTCACCGAATTGTCCCGGGATTTGTAATTCAGGGAGGCGACCCGATGGGCAACGGTATGGGTGGCTCTGATAAAAAAATCAAAGGCGAATTTTCGGAAAACGGCGTTGCAAACAATTTAAAGCATACAAAAGGTGTAATTTCAATGGCAAGAGCGTTTGACCCAGATTCTGCAAGCAGTCAGTTTTTTATCGTCCTTGAAACATCGCCAATGGTAAGCTACAGCCTTGACGGCAAATACGCCGGTTTTGGAAAAGTAATATCGGGAATGGACGTTGTGGACGAAATTGCAAAGGCAGAAACCGATGCAAATGATATGCCGATTGATGAGGTAAAAATCAAAACTATTGAAATAGTTTGAAAAATTGCACAAAAATGTGTCATTTATAACAAAAAAATATGATTAATCCGTTATTTTTTTAACAAAAGCTTGCATATTATTTGATTTTGTAGTAAAATATAACAAAATAATATTTTAAGATTTATTTTAGGAGGAAATTTATTATGGCAGTAAAAGTTGCGATTAATGGTTTCGGTCGTATCGGACGTTTGGCTTTCCGTCAGATGTTTGGTGCAGAAGGTTATGAAGTTGTTGCTATCAACGACCTCACAAAGCCCTCTATGCTTGCTGATTTGTTGAAATACGATACAGCACAGGGCGGCTACTGCGGAAAAATCGGCGAAAACCTCCACACTGTTGAGGCTGACGACGAAGCTAACACTATCACTGTAGACGGCAAAACCCTTACAATTTATAAAGAAGCTGACGCTTCCAAGCTTCCTTGGGGCGAAATCGGCGTAGACGTTGTATTGGAGTGCACAGGTTTTTATTGCTCCAAAGACAAGAGCCAAGCTCACATTGACGCAGGCGCTAAAAAGGTTGTTATTTCTGCTCCCGCAGGTAAAGACCTTAAAACTATCGTTTACAGCGTTAACGAAAAAACTCTTACAAAAGATGACAAAATTATTTCTGCCGCTTCGTGCACAACAAACTGCTTGGCACCTATGGCAGACGCTCTTAACAAATACGCTCCCATTCAGAGCGGTATTATGTCAACAATCCACGCTTACACAGGCGACCAGATGATTCTTGACGGTCCTCACAGAAAAGGCGATTTAAGACGTGCAAGAGCAGGTGCTGCAAACATTGTTCCTAACTCGACAGGCGCTGCAAAAGCTATCGGTCTTGTTATCCCCGAGCTTAACGGCAAATTAATCGGTTCTGCACAGCGTGTTCCTGTTCCGACAGGTTCTACAACAATCCTTACTGCTGTTGTTAAAGGCAAAGACATCACAGCTGAAGGTATTAACGCTGCTATGAAAGCTGCTTCTTCCGAGTCGTTCGGCTACAACACAGATCCTATCGTATCTTCTGACGTTATCGGTATGAAATACGGTTCACTCTTTGACGCAACACAGACAATGGTTGCACAGATTGCAGACGATTTGTATGAAGTTCAGGTTGTTTCGTGGTATGACAATGAAAATTCATACACAAGCCAGATGGTTAGAACAATCAAATACTTCGCAGAGCTTGCGTAAGTTTCACCAAAAATTAAGCCCGTTTTAAACGGGCTTTTTTCTTTTGTATATACTTTTTCAATAATTTAAAAACGGTGAGAAATTTATCTCACCGCTTTTTTATAACATAGGAAATTGCGCGCGAGAAGTGCGCAATCAACTTGTTTCAAAAAAGTGAACCATTCTGCCCCCAAGATTGGGGGTTAGGGGCTGAGGCGTTAAAAACGATTTTTTACTAATTTACTTTTTTAAAATACAAAAGCTTATCAATCGGCACGTCAAATTTTACGGTTTCACTGCCGTTTGAAACAGTTTTTCCATTTTCATCCGCCCACTCGCCTTTAGGGAATTTTACTTCGCGCGACAGAGCGCCTTTTTTCAAAATCGGAGCGACAAGAATATCTCCGCCAAGCATAAACTGATCTGAAATATGTTCAAAACCTTCGTTCGGGAACTCATATGCCATATTTCTGAAAATCGGTTCTCCTGTTTTTGAACAGTTTTCAGCAAGTTTATAAATATGCTCTCCGTATTCTTTGTGCAATAAAATTGATTTTTTTACCATTTCATAATCTTCTTTAGATAAAACTCTCCACGGCGCAAGTGAAATCTGCATCATAGGCATAAGCGCGTTTGCCTGCGCCCAACGTATAAAAAGTTCGCCGTCAGTATCGCCTGCATTATTTGCACTGCCGATAATTCCGCCGCCGACCATATCAGGACAGCAATATGCATATCCCAAAAGCGACTGAAGCGTAGTGTTCGGGATAAGTGTGTTAAGACCTATATCATCCCAACTGTGATTTTTATCGTGAAGCCGCGCAACAATTGCACGTCCGCCCGAATTGTGTGCCGCGCGGAAT
Source organism: Oscillospiraceae bacterium (assembly GCA_022769845.1). Lineage (GTDB taxonomy): Bacteria > Bacillota > Clostridia > UMGS1810 > UMGS1810 > Qingrenia. The sequence continues at coordinate 194 of JALEIO010000066.1, read as the reverse complement.
TCGTTGAATTTATACTTTTCGCCCATAATATTGAAAGCGGTTGTGTGATTTCTCGGCGCGGATTTTACATACGCTTCATCATCGTATCTGTAAATGCTTGCGTCGCCCGCATCAAATTTATATCCGTCAACGTTATAACGTTCAACAAGATTGTCAAGCTGTTCGTGCATCCATTTTACCGCTTCGGGATTGGT
>JALEIO010000035.1 GCA_022769845.1 Oscillospiraceae bacterium | reverse complement strand
CTTTTTATTATGAGCCCGTACGGCATTATCCTGAAATTTTTTATTTTTATTTTTTTTGCCTTCATTACGGCAAAGTGCGCCGTTTCGTGCAAAATTGCGGCAAGATATATTAAAACAAATTCCTTAAAATGCCCCGATGCCGCAAACAAAAACGCAACCGCAAAAAAGTAACCGTTAACCGATATGTTATTGAAATCACTCACCGCTTTTTATTGTTTTTGCTTATTTATGCTTATAAAGCACAAAATCCTCGGGATTAAGCCGCTCGCCGTCCTTTTTTATTTCAAAATGAAGATGTACGCCGGTTGATACGCCGCTTGAACCCATAAGCCCTATTTTGGTATTATCGTCAACCCATTCGCCGTCGACAACGCAAATTTGATTAAGATGCGCATATGCTGTGGTGTAGCCGCCGGTATGCTCAATTACTATGTATTTTCCGTTAGCATCGTCCTCGCCTGTTTTTACAACACGCCCTTTTGCAGCGGAAATAACCGTTTGGTTTAATACTCCGGCAATGTCGATGCCGGTATGAACATTGCCGCTCTCGCCCGTCACGGGGTGAATTCGCTCTCCGAACACCGACGAAATCTTTCCTTCGGTGGGATTTCTGAAAGCGGGCATTGTGTTTTCCGAAGGAACCTCGGAAGGCGCTTCGGAAGGCGCTTCAGATTTTATTTCTTCTTTGGAAAAATTCTCCTCCGGCGCCGCGAGAGCATTGCTTTCATTCAAAACGCTTTCGCCATTTTCCTCGTTTTCATTAAGCTTATCGTCAATATTTTTTATAAAATCTATATTGTCAAGTCCGCTCTTTTTTATTGCGTACGATGCAAAGTTTTTAACCTCCTTAACATCTGTGGATACGTTTAAAGAACGTTTTATATAATTTTTAAAATTTTCGGAATACGGAAAATCAAATCTGCAAACAAAAAATGCGGACGTTAAAACCATAATGCTTGCCAAAGACTGCAAAACCGTTTTTTTCTCAAAACTCATTTTGCTTTTCTTTGTGCTTTTTTCCGAAAACTTATATCTCGGCATTCTTGCACTCATTTTTATCACCTCATACTACTTATATTGTGAAATACTACAAAATATACTTATTTTTCCAAAAAACATTGCATTATTTTACGTTTTAATATATACTTAATGGTAAATACATATATGAAGGACGGTATCAAAAAATGCAGTTTCTTAAAAAGAAAGGTATCAACATCAGCGCAAAGGTGTATTTTATTGATGCGCTCGGCGCAATGGCACTCGGATTGTTTGCGTCACTGCTAATAGGCACAATTTTTGGAACAATAGCCGATTATGTATCATATAAACCGTTCAGCGAATTTTTAAAGCAAATGCAAAATTACTGCAACCTTGCTCAAGGACCGGCAATGGCAATGGCAATCGGCACATCTTTAGGCGCGCAAGGGCTTGTTTTGTTTTCGCTCTGCGCGGTAGGCTGCGCGTCAGCGGCACTCGGCGGTCCCTTCGGAACGTTTATTGCAGCGGTTATTGCCGCCGAAGCGGGCAAGCTTGTTTATAAAGAAACAAAAGTGGATATAATAGTTACCCCAACCGTAACAATAGCGGCAGGTGTTGGCGTTTCAATGCTGGTAGGCCCGGGAATAAGCGCGGTTATGAAATATTTAGGCGATGTAATTATGATGTGCGTTGAGCTTAAACCCATACTTATGGGAGCTTTCGTTTCGGCAGTTATGGGAATTTGCTTAACACTTCCGATATCATCTGCGGCAATATGCGCTTCTTTAGCGCTTACGGGAATTGCAGGGGGTGCGGCTACGGCAGGATGCTGCGCGCAAATGGTAGGCTTTGCGGTTATGAGCTTTGCGGCAAACAAATGGGGCGGCATTATCGCACAGGGACTCGGAACAAGTATGCTTCAAATGGGAAATATCGTAAAAAAGCCTGTCATCTGGCTTCCTCCCACAATAACCTCGCTTATAACCGGTGCGCTTTCGGCGGCAGTGTTTAAAATGGAAAATCCCGTTGCAATAGCATCCGGAATGGGAACATGCGGGCTTGTTGGCCCTATCGGTGTTTTGAGCAAATCGGGTGTTAACATATACGATGTTTTGACAGTCCTTTTAATCTGCATTGTGCTTCCTGCAATTTTAACTTATGTAATCGCAAAAATTTTCAAGTATTTTAAACTTTTTGACAACTCCGATTTAAAGCTTGACATATAAATTAAAACAGCAAAACTTGGTATGTTTAGAGCATTTTATGCAAAAAAAAAGCAACGACTTAAATTCAATCAAGCCGTTGCTCAAGTAAAGGGGGTTTTAAGTGCGCCAAACCGCAAAGCTTAACGCACTTAATGTATTTGTGAGGTCATATTTATTTATCCCCTATTTTTTTGGTTATATACATTTTTTAAAAATTTTTAAGGTGATAAAATGTTTTTACGAAGATTTATGGCAATTATCCTTTCAAAGGCGGCAATAATGCTCGGCAAATTATTGGGCAAAAAAGGCTCGTCAACACCGGGCACAGTCGCGCTTAAAATCTGCCCCGATATACTTTCTTACCTTTCAAAACAGGTAAAAAAAGAAGTAATATTTATATGCGGCACAAACGGAAAAACCACAACAAGCAATCTTTTGTATTCAATGATTACAAGCGCCGGCAAAACAGCGGTGTGCAACAACGTAGGCGCTAATATGCTTCCCGGAGTGTGCTGCGCGTTTGTTGACAGCGCAAGCATTTTCGGCAGAATAAATGCGGATTATGCGGTTATTGAGTGCGACGAGGCAAGCATACGGCGAATTGTTCCGTATGTAAAGCCGGATAAAATTGTTATAACCAATCTTTTCCGCGACCAGCTTGACCGATACGGCGAAATTGATATCACAATAAAGCTTCTTTCCGAAGCGTTTGACAAGCTTGAAAAGGTAAATTTAATTCTTAACGGCGACGACCCTTTATGCGCATATTTCGGCACAAAATACAACGCTCTTTATTACGGCGTTGACGAAAAAACAAACAGCGAAACAAACGAAATCAAGGAAGGCAGATTTTGCTTAAACTGCGGTGCGGAATTAAAATATAACTACTACCATTACAGCCAGCTCGGCGATTATTACTGTGAAAAATGCGGATTTAAGCGTCCCAAACTTGATTATTATGCAACAAACATTGACCTTTCCGAAAATATGAAATTCAATATAAATTTTGACGACAAAACGCTTCCGATTTCGGTAAATTACAAAGGATTTTATAACATTTACAACATTCTTGCGGCGTTTGGCGCATTTGAATCGCTGAATATCGGCTTGGAAAATTTAAACAAAACGCTTAAAGAATACAAGCCGCAGATTGGCAGAATGGAAAGCTTTGATTTTGACGGAAAAAAAGTAATTCTTAATTTATCGAAAAACCCCGCGGGATTTAATCAGGCAATCGCAACACTAAACAGCGACAAAGATGAAAAAGACGTTTTTGTGGTAATCAACGACAATGCGCAGGACGGACGGGATATCTCTTGGATATGGGATGTTGATTTTGAGCTTATGGCAAAATCAAATATAAAAAACCTGATTGCCGGCGGCATACGCAAGGACGACCTTGCGGTGCGGTTTAAATATGCAAATCTAAAGGACTTCGACGTTTTGGACAACAACATAAAAACTCTTGAACAAATTATCGGCAAAAGCAAAAGAACGCTTTATGTTCTGGTAAATTACACCGCGCTTTTTTCTACCCAGTCAAATCTTTTGAAGCTTGAAAAGGAGGGTAAAAAATGAAAATCACAATAGGACATCTTTTTCCCGACCTTCTTAATCTTTACGGAGACAGGGGCAATATTGCGGCTCTTTGCCGGAGAATGGAAGCTCGCGGAATAAAAACCGCAGTAAAGCAATATGATATCGGCGATGACATAGACTTTTCCGAGCTTGACATTGTATTTATCGGCGGAGGCTCAGACAGAGAACAGCTTTTGGTGTGCAAGCGGCTTCTTGAAATAAAAAGCGACATTACCAATTATGTTGAAGAAGGCGGTGCTCTTGTTGCCGTTTGCGGCGGTTATCAGCTTTTGGGACATTATTATCAGCTTAAAAACGAAAAAATAGAAGGACTTAAAATTCTGGATATTTACACCACGCAGGGCGATCCCCGCCTTATCGGCAATATAATACTTGAGAGCGAATATATCGGCGGCACAATAGCAGGATTTGAAAATCACGGCGGAAGAACGGTTATAAATTCTCACACGCCGCTCGGAAAAGTTTTGTACGGTCACGGAAACGACGGTAAATCCGGCTATGAAGGCGTTGTTTACAAAAATGTTGTGGCAACATATCTTCACGGTCCGCTTCTTCCTAAAAATCCGATTCTCACTGACAAAATTATAAAAAATGCGGTGTGCAAAAAATATCCCGATTTTTTACTTGAGGATATTGACTCAACTTTAGAAAACACAGCTCACGATTATATTGTAAAAAGATTTTTGGGAAATCAAACCGTTTAAATTACAAATATTTTTATAAATTAACATATACGGGCAGTTATTCCACAATCAAAACGGGTGGTAAAAATGGAGTATTACTTTGCAAAAGGTATAAATTGCAGTGACAGAGTGTCCGACAAATATCTTGCCGTGAACAATTTCGGATATACGAAAAATGCGAGCGCCGATGTAAAAACTTACCGCGAAAACGGAAGATGCGACTATCAACTCATATATATAAATGAAGGATACGCAGATTTTCTTATCAAAAACGAAACGGTGCGTATTCAAAAAGGAAATATCGTTATAATTTATCCGCACGAAAAAAATTCGTATGTTTTTTACGGTAAATCGCAGTTTGAATATTTTTGGATTCATTTTTCGGGCTTTTGCGCAGGCGAAATTTTAAAGACTCTTAAGCTTGACGGTCATATACACAAAACGGGAAAGCTATTGTTTTTTGAAGAAATTTTTTCTGAAATGGCACGCGAGCAAGCCGCGGAAAACTTTACAACGGAAAGCTATCTCTGCGCAAAGCTTATGCTCATTTTAACACTTATATCGCAAAAAATTCATATCGCAAAATCCTCGGTAAGCAAGGTTATAGAACTTATGCAAAAGGAAAAAATAAACGAATCGACCAACGACGATTACGCAAAAATCTGCGGTGTCACAACGCCGCATTTTATACGCGAATTTAAAAAAATCACAAGTCTTTCGCCGCACAAATACAAAACAAAGCTTATAATCGGCAAGGCGGTTAATCTTTTTGAAACAACAAGCCTTTCAATATCCGAAACCGCTCAAATTCTCGGCTTTGACGACAGCCTTTATTTCAGCCGCGTATTCAAAAAGGAAACAGGTCTTTCGCCAAAAAAATATATTGAAAAAAATTTAAAAAATCATTAATTAATGGCTGCTGAACAATTCCGAAACGCAGCCGCATAGCAGTTTGCGAGCGTTTCAGAATTGTTC
>JALEIO010000029.1 GCA_022769845.1 Oscillospiraceae bacterium | reverse complement strand
ATGCGCTGGGCGTCCCGCTACGGAATTGACAACAGCGCAAAGCTTACATACGACAAGGCAAAGAAAAATTTAGGCAGATATGCGGCAGTAAATCTTTTAAATTTCAACACAATAGAATTCCGCATATTCAGAGGCACTCTGCGATATAAAACATTTGCTGCGGCATTGCAGCTTGTGGACGAGGTTTGCAGACTTGCAATTATGCTTGACGATAAAACTTTTGAGAATATGTCGTGGTCTGATTTTGTATTAAGAATAAGCAGAGAAAATAAGCCGGAACTTATTGAATATTTAAAATCAAAAAGATTGTATGTAAACGATTTAACCACAGAAGCGGAGGAAATGTAAAATGTGCGGATTATTTGGATTTTCACACTACGGTGATAATGAAATTAGATATTTAAGCAATATAACAAATGCCCTTGCTGAAGAATCTGCAGTGCGCGGTACAGATGCAACAGGAATGGCTTTTAATGAAAATGGACGGCTTAATATAGTAAAAGATTCTAAATCTGCATATAAACTTAATTTAAATCATTCCGATAATATTACGGCATTAATCGGTCATACGCGCCACAGCACACAGGGCAGTGAAAAGAAAAACTATAATAATCACCCGTTCGGCGGCAGATGTAAAAATGCGCGTTTTGCTCTTGCTCACAACGGCGTGCTGATAAATGATAAGGATTTGCGAAAAATATACCGATTGCCGAAAAGCAAGATTGAAACCGATAGTTATATTGCGGTTCAGCTTTTGGAGCATAAGAAAACACTTGATAGCAGCAGTATAAAGTTTATGGCAGAAAGCGTTCAAGGAAGTTTTAGCTTTTCTGTCCTTGACTCTGATAACACAATATGGCTTGTAAAGGGAGACAGCCCACTGTCAATTCTGCATTTTCCCAATTTAAAGCTTTACGTCTATGCAAGCACTGAAGAAATTCTATGGAGAGCGCTTATCGAAACCGATTTGTTTGAAGAACTTAAAAACGGAAAATATGAAAAAGTGAATATAACGGGCGGTGATATACTTAATATTCTTCCTGACGGAACGCTTGTATATGATAAATTTGATTATACTGATTATAGCTATTACGGCAGATGTAATTGGTGGGATTACGGTATGGGAAGCGTTGGAAGCTCGCAGTCTTCATATATTGAGGACCTTAAAATGATAGCCACATATCAGGGATTTTCAGAGGATGATATAGATGAACTTCTCGACAACGGATTTACCCCGGAGGAAATAGAGCAATATATTTATTGCTCGGAGTAATCGTGGAATTTTATAGGGAATAACGCATTGAATTATGCATTTTACTTCACATTGGAAAATGTATATAATTGTCTAAAAATGCAAAAAAGGAGGATATGCATGTTGGTGCAGAAGATATAAATGCTTTAAATGATGTATACAGAGAATTAGTAGAACTTATAGGGTACGACAATGCCATAATACTGTATACGCATTATAAAGGACAGCAAATCACATTCCCGATAAAACTTTTTAAATCTGAGTATATAAGTAAGATTTTAAAAAAGCAATATGGCGGTACAAATGCCAAAAAACTGGCAAGAACATACGGTTATTCGGAACGATGGATAAAGGAATTGGTAAAAAAGAGCTGATAAAAAATAAATTTTATGGAGGGGGGGAAGTACAATGAGCCTTAAAACTTGGTGCATATTGGGTATGATTGTTGTCGCTGTTTTAGGATTCTTGAGAACAAGGGGCCGTGAAGGTGCGGCAAAAACAGCAGTAATAATAGTACATACCATTTTATTTGCATTCTTCTTGATTTGTACTGTTATATTAAATAATCAAGGAATATAATAGAAATACGGCAATATAATGTCTGTAAAGGTAAAAATATAATTTTGGCAAATACATGTGAATATTTCGTTCAAGTTGAACACCCGGCAACCGCAGAGGTTGTACATTGACGGCAAGAAAGTAAAATGATGTCATAAATATGCTTCCGTCACTGTGTGCGGGGTTTATCGGGAAGAGTGATACTGTAGAGAGTGTTAAAAAAAGTCTGTGAAAATGCTTCCTTCTATGATAGAATATAAAATATCATAGGAGGAATTTTTATGGCAAGACGTAGACGAGAAAGAATGAGTGAAGGAAAAAAGAATATCATTGCCGGTTTAATACAGGAGTATGACATTAAAACGGCTGCGGATATTCAAGAGGCGCTAAAGGATTTGCTTGGCGGTACGATTCAGGAGATGATGGAGGCTGAACTTGACGAGCATTTGGGTTATGAAGAATACGAACGCAGCGACAATCCTGACTGCTGTAATGGCGTAAAATCAAAGAAGTTACGAAGCTCTTACGGCGAAATTCCGATTGATGTTCCACAGGATAGGGATGGCGATTTCCAGCCTCAAATAGTCCCGAAAAGAAAAAAGGACATATCAGAAATTGAGAGTAAAATTATTGCCATGTCTGCAAAAGGCATGACAACAAGGCAGATTTCTGATATTGTCGAGGATATTTACGGTTTTGAAGTAAGTGAAGCGATGGTAACAGCCGTTACGAATAAAATATTGCCGCAAATTGAAGAATGGCAACAAAGACCGTTATCCGCAGTATATCCGATTGTATTCATTGATGCAATCCATTTTTCAGTGCGTGATGAACATATCGTAAAAAAGATTGCAGCATACATCATTCTCGGGATTAATGATGAGGGTAAAAAGGAAGTTTTAAGCATAACCGTCGGCGAA
>JALEIO010000018.1 GCA_022769845.1 Oscillospiraceae bacterium | reverse complement strand
GCTCTGTCAAGTGTCACTGAAAATCCTCCTAAAATATACTAAATACATTATACATAATTTATTGTCTTTTGTCAATAAAAACAACCGCTTTTTAAGGCGGTTGTCAATATTTTATTTTTTTTCGTAAACGCTTATTCGGCTTAACGCCCTTTTAAGCTTAATTTTTGCAAGATTTAACTCATAATCGTCTTTTTTCTTTTTTATAGCGTCCTCCGCACGTTTTTTTGCATCAAGCGCACGATTTATGTCAATTTCGTCCGCCCATTCAAAGCTGAAAGCAATAATTTTTGCATTTCCGTCGGTTACGCACAGCATACCTCCGTTGCACGAACCCTCACGCACCTTGCCGTTCTTTTTAATGCGCGCCGCGCCTATCTCAAGCGGAACAACATAATCCGCGTGACGCGCAAGTATTCCAACGTCGCCGTTGATTGCGCGGACAATCAGATTTTCAACATTATCATCAAATTCAAGTCCGTCAGGAGTTACGATTTGAAGCTTAAATTCACTCAAAATTAAAACCTCCTATCGCTTGTTTGCCTTTTCTACAACCTCGTCAATGGTACCTGCAAAAAGGAATGCCGACTCGGGAATATCGTCGTGCTTGCCTTCAAGTATTTCTTTGAAGCCGCGAACCGTTTCTTTAAGCGGAACATATTGTCCCTTCATACCGGTAAACTGTTCAGCAACCGAAAACGACTGCGACAAAAATCTTTGAACTTTTCGCGCACGCCCGACAGTGAGCTTATCCTCATCCGACAGCTCGTCCATACCCATAATTGCTATAATATCCTGCAATTCGTTGTATCTCTGCAAAATTTTCTGCACGCCTCTTGCGGTTTCGTAATGCTCTTTTCCGACAATATCGGGAGAAAGTATTCTTGATGTAGAATCAAGAGGGTCAACCGCAGGATAAATACCCTGCGACGAAATCTGCCTTGACAAAACCGTTTTTGCGTCCAAGTGCGCAAATGTCGTTGCGGGCGCAGGGTCGGTTAGGTCGTCCGCAGGAACGTAAACCGCCTGAACAGAGGTGATCGAGCCTTTTTTTGTTGAGGTAATTCTCTCCTGCAAAGCGCCCATTTCGGTTGCAAGAGTCGGCTGATATCCAACTGCTGACGGCATACGTCCCAGCAGTGCCGATACCTCTGAACCGGCTTGAGTAAACCTGAAAATATTATCAATAAATAAAAGAACGTCCTGACCGCCTACATCACGAAAATATTCCGCCATTGTAAGACCGGACAGCGCAACCCTCATTCTTGCTCCGGGCGGCTCATTCATCTGACCGTACACAAGCGCGGTTTTATTCAAAACGCCCGATTCCTTCATTTCATTGTAAAGGTCATTTCCCTCTCGTGTTCTCTCTCCTACTCCGGTGAAAACCGAAAGACCGCCGTGCTGCTTTGCAACGTTATTGATAAGCTCCATAATAAGTACGGTTTTACCAACACCGGCGCCGCCGAAAAGACCGATTTTTCCGCCCTTTGCATAAGGACATATAAGGTCAACAACCTTAATTCCCGTCTCTAAAATCTCGGTTGCACCCTGCTGCTCGTCATATGCCGGAGGCTTACGGTGAATACACCATTTTTCTTTTGTTTCGGGTGCGGGAAGGTTATCAACCGGCTCGCCGAGAAGATTAAAAATTCTTCCGAGCGTTTCCTTTCCGACCGGAACACAAATTCCGCTTCCGGTATCAACCGCCGCAGCACCGCGCACAAGACCGTCGGTTGAACTCATTGCAATACATCTTACAATATCGTCACCGATATGCTGCGCAACCTCTGCAACAATTGTCTTATCACCGTTTTTAACCTCAATTGCATTTAAAAGATTAGGCAAATGATTATCTTCAAATTTTATGTCAAGAACAGGTCCTATAACCTGCACTACTCTTCCAACATTTTTATTGTCCATATTTCTCACCTTCTTAAAATTATTCTTGTGAGCCTGCTACAATTTCGGTAATTTCCTGCGTTATTGCCGCCTGTCTTGCCCTGTTGTAGCTTAAATTAAGATTGTTTATCATTTCGTCCGCGTTTTTGTTTGCCGACTGCATTGCGTTTCGGCGTGCCGAAAGCTCGGAAGCAAGCGATTCTGCTACCGCGCCGTAAACAACACCGCCGATATACTGCGGAACAATAAAATCAAATACTACGTCATATGACGGCTCGTAAATTATAAGGCTTTTTGTCTCTTTTTTTTCATATCCGCGGTATATAATCGGCAAAATATCGTCGCTCGCGGGAGATTGACTTAAAAAGTTTACAAATTTAGTATACTCCACCTTTACCGCGCCGAATTTTCCGTCAAGATATGCCTTTGAAATTTCCTTTCCTATTGCGTCGCAATCGGAAATAGATACATCTTCGGTAACGTTGTATTTTTTCGTAAAAAGTTTTGCACCGCGGTGCTCAAAATGCTCAATCGCTTTTCTGCCAATCGGAAAAACAATATCGTTTTCCTTAAGCACAACCGATTTGAATAGATTGTTGTTATATCCGCCTGCAAGCCCTCTGTCACCCGCAATTACAATATGACAAGTGCCTTTGCTTTCGTCAAGAGTGCAGTATTGAGACGAAAAATCCTTATTATTCTTTGCAATGCCGTCCAGCGTTTCCTTCAAAATTTCAAAAAACGGTCGGGAATTTTCGATTTTTGCGCTTGCTTTTTTAAGTTTCGACGCCGCGACAAGCTCCATTGCCTTGGTAATCTGCTTGGTGTTTTCAACGCTTTTTATGCGGTTTTTTATTGCCTTCATATTGCCTGCCACAGTATATTCCCTCCTTATTTTGACGAAATATAGGTTTTTTTGCACTCTGCAACAGCGTTTACAATCTGTGCTGCTGTGTCGTCCGTCAAATCACCCGTTTTCGATATACTTTCAATTATTGAAGGATACTTGTTTTCAACATATGCAAAAAGTGTATCCTGAAAATCTTTAATATCCTTTATTTCAATATCCTTTAAAAGGTCGTTTATAACCGCGTAAATTATAACTACCTGAAGCTCAACTCTTATGGGAGAATTCCTGTCCTGTTTAAGAACTTCAACAATTCTCTCACCCTGCGCAAGACGGATTTTTGTATCTTCGTCAAGGTCCGAGCCGAACTGCGCAAACGCCTGAAGCTCACGATACTGCGAATAAGCAAGCTTAAGCGTTCCGGAAACCTTTTTCATAGCTTTAATCTGCGCGTTTCCTCCAACTCTCGATACGCTTATGCCGGGGTTTACCGCAGGCATAATTCCGCTGTGGAAAAGCTCGGTTTCCAAGAAAATCTGTCCGTCGGTAATAGAAATAACATTTGTCGGAATATACGCCGAAATGTCGCCTGCTTGAGTTTCGATAATCGGCAGTGCGGTAAGCGAACCGCCACCGTATTCCGGAGCAATTCTTGCCGCCCTTTCCAAAAGACGTGAATGAAGATAAAATACGTCTCCCGGATATGCCTCACGTCCCGGCGGTCTGCGGATAAGCAGGGACAGCGCTCTGTATGCTACCGCGTGCTTTGACAAATCGTCGTACACAATTAAAACGTCTTTTCCTCTATACATAAAGTATTCTGCCATAGCGCAACCCGAGTACGGCGCGATGTACTGCATCGGCGCAAGCTCGGAGGCGGAGGAGGATACTACGATTGTATAATCCATTGCTCCGTTTTTATACAGCGTGTCAACAAGCTGGGCAACGGTAGAGTTTTTCTGACCGATTGC
>JALEIO010000009.1 GCA_022769845.1 Oscillospiraceae bacterium | reverse complement strand
CGTCAACAAGATAGCGGTAAGTGTGAATATCATATAACTACTCCTAAGACAAAAACAGGCATCAGAATAATCCCTATGCTGTCAGAGGTTAAAGACGCTCTTTTAGAAGAATACGAAAAGCAAAGCAAGAGCGGTTTTAACAAAACTGTTATAGACGGATATAGCGGGTTTATATTCAAAAATCGTTTTGGAACTGTGTTTTCGCCACATAGCATTAACAGGGTTATTGCTAGTATAATCGCTTTACACAACGAATTAGAAACAGAAAAAGCAAAGGCGGAAAACCGAGAGCCTGAGTTATTACCTCATTTTTCAGTACATAACCTTAGACATACATTCTGTACCCGCTTTTGTGAAAACGAGACCAATATTAAGGTTATACAGGAAATTATGGGACACGCAGATATTACAACTACTATGGATATATACAACGAAGCTACACTTGATAAAAAGAAAGAGAGCTTTGCAAACCTTGAAGGTAAAATCAAGCTCTCGTAAACGAATGACCTCTTGCAAAGTAAGCAAGAGGTCATTTTTCGTAAACTTTTTCGTAAATCTTATTTTTTTGTAAGCTTAATGCCGTAAAAACCGCAGTGTTAAGCCAAATTATTTATCAAGCGGCTTCATTGTGGGGAAAAGGAGCACATCGCGGATTGCGGCGGAGTCGGTAAGGAGCATACACATTCTGTCGATACCAAAGCCTATGCCGCCTGTGGGTGCCATACCGATTTCAAGAGCGCGCATAAAGTCCTCATCAGTAGTATTTGCTTCTTCGTCGCCGTGTGCAAGAAGTTCCTCCTGCGCTTTAAAACGCTCTCTTTGGTCAATCGGGTCGTTAAGCTCGGAGTATGCGTTCGCCATTTCCCAGCCGTTCATAAAGAACTCAAACCTTTCAACATAGTCCGGATTTTCGGGCTTTTTCTTTGTAAGCGGCGAAATTTCAACCGGATGATCCATTACAAATGTCGGCTGAACAAGGTGCTTTTCAACAAATTCCTCAAAGAAAAGATTTAAAATATCGCCTTTTTTATGATGTTCTTCATATTCGATATGATGCTCGTCGGCAACCTTTCTTGCCTCATCAAGCGTAGAAATTTCATTAAAATCGACATTAGCATATTTTTTAACGGCATCAACCATTGTAATTCTTTCAAACGGTTTGCCAAGATCCATTTCAATGCCGTTGTATACTATTTTTGTTGTGCCGAGAACCTCATTTGCAACGTGGCGGTACAAATTCTCGGTTAAGTCCATCATACCGTGGTAATCGGTGTATGCCTGATAAAGCTCCATAAGCGTAAATTCGGGGTTATGACGGGTATCAAGACCTTCGTTTCTAAAAACCCTGCCGATTTCGTAAACCCTTTCAAGACCGCCTACAATAAGCCTTTTTAAGTATAATTCAAGCGAAATGCGCAGCTTGAAGTCCTCATCCAAAGCATTAAAATGAGTTTCAAAAGGTCGTGCCGCCGCGCCGCCGGCGTTTGAAACGAGCATAGGAGTTTCAACCTCTAAAAATCCCTGTCCGTCAAGGTATCGGCGGATTGACGAAATAATTTTTGAACGCTTGATAAAGGTATCTTTTACGTCCGCATTCATAATAAGGTCAATATAACGCTGACGGTAGCGCATATCTGTGTTTGTCATACCGTGAAATTTTTCGGGAAGCGGCAAAAGAGATTTTGACAGCAAGGTAATTTTGTCAACACGCACCGAAATTTCGCCGGTTTGTGTGGTGAAAACCTCGCCCGACGCGCCGATAATATCGCCAATGTCAAGCTTTTTGAAATGCGCGTATTCTTCTTCGCCCAAAATATCCTTTTTGACAAAAAGCTGAATTTGCCCTTCTTTATCCGAAATATGAACAAAACCAACCTTGCCCATACCTCTTTTTGACATAATTCTGCCCGCAACGCACACCTTATTGCCGTTTAAGGGCGAAATTTTTGCGGTAACGTTTTTTTGCTCGCCGCGAATTTCAATTGTGCGTTCCTCGGTGGTGAAGCCTTCGGAAATGTCTTTTGACGAATGAGTGCGGTCAAATTTGGTGATAACAAACGGGTCTCTGCCTTCTTCGCGCAGTTCTTTCAATTTATCGTGACGAACCCTTATAATTTCGTTTAATTCCATATCGGGCTGATTTTGCTGATTGCTCATATTAATGTATCCTTCCGTAAAAAATTAGTCTTTTTCAATTTTTAAAACCTTTAGTTTTACTGCTCCGTCAGGTGTTTCAACATCAACGGTTTCGCCTTCTTTTGCTCCGAGAAGAGCAATGCCGACGGGAGATTTATCGGAAATTTTGTTTTCTCTCGGATTAGCCTCCATAGAACCGACAATGCTGTATATAACCTCTTCTTCAAAATCCTCATCATAAACAGTTACCTTTGAGCCGATGCTTACGGTGTCGGACGGAATTGAGGTTTCGTCAATAACAACAGCGTTTTCAAGAATTTTTTTAAGCTCGGCAATTCTGGTTTCCATTTTTGCCTGCTCCTCTTTTGCTGCGGTGTATTCTGCGTTTTCGGATAAATCTCCAAAGCCGCGCGCAATTTTAATTCGTTCGGCAATTTCTTTTCGTTTTTCTACTTTTAAATATTCATACTCCTCTTCGATTTTTTTGTAACCATTCGGAGTAAGAACAGTCTGTGCAGTTTTACTCATAATAAACTTCTCCTTTACTATATATAAAATAAAACTATGTCATATACAAAATGTCAGCTTAAATATCTATTATACAAAAATTTTTTAAAAATGTCAACTTACATTTCGTGACGCAGCTCGATGGCTTTTGTTATGGTAACATCGTCGGCATATTCAAGGTCGCCGCCGACGGGAATTCCCGATGCTATGCGCGTAACCTTAATGCCGAGAGGCTTTATAAGCCGTGCAAGATACATTGCAGTTGCCTCGCCCTCAATACTTGGGTTTGTGGCAAGGATCACCTCTTTTATGCGCTCGTCTTTTAAACGGACGATAAGCTCTTTAATTTTGAGCATATCGGGCGTAACGTTGTCCATTGGCGAAATTGAACCGTGCAAAACGTGATAAAGCCCGAAATATTCGCGCGTTTTTTCAAGTGCGATAACATCCTTCGGAGTTTCCATAACGCATATCGTGCTGTGGTCGCGCTTATCGTTTGAGCATATGTCGCACGGGTCGGTTTCGGTAAGGTTTTGGCAAATTGAGCAGTAAGTTATTTTTTCCTTTGCATTTTTGATGGTGCTTATAATTTCATCTGCCTCTTCTTTTGACATAGAAACAATGTTAAAAGCAAGCCGGATTGCTGATTTATGACCGATTCCCGGCATTTTTTTGAACATATCGATAAGACGTGAAAGCGAGTCTGAATAAAGCATAATTTTAATATTCCTCCTTTGCAAACGGAACATTTTTCACGCAGAATTCACGTCCGTTTAAATAAGATAAAATATTTTCGTCTGAAAAATCAAACCGCACCTTATAAGAATAAAGCGCCTGATGCTTAAGCTTGTAATGCTTGTTAATTTCGTTAGAGCCGTATTTTCCGTCACCTATAAGCGGATGGCCTATGTGCGCAAAATGCGCTCTTATCTGGTGAGTTCTGCCCGTTATAAGCTCAACCTCAACAAGCGAGGTGTTTTGCCGCTCTTCTAAAACCGTATATTTTGTTTTGATGATTTTTGCGCCTTTTTTTTCGGTGTCGTACACAAAAACGGTGTTTTTTTTGCAGTCCTTGAAAAGATAGCCTGTTAAAAGCCCGCTTTTTTCTTTCAAATGACCCCAAACAAGGCAGAGATAAAACTTTTTGATTTCGCGCATCTTTATTTTTTCGTTGATGATTTTAAGTGTTTCGGCATTTTTTGCGGCGATAACAATTCCGCCTGTGTTGCGGTCAATTCGGTTGCACAGGGCAGGGGAGAATGAATTTTCTTTTTTGGGATCGTATTCGCCTTTTTGAAACAGATAGGCTTTTATGTGGTTTACAAGCGTGTTTTTTTGCTCGTTTTTATCTTCGTGAACAACCATTCCGAAATCTTTGTCAACGAGAATAATATTTTTATCTTCATATAATATGTTAAGCTTGGGCGTAATATTCAAAAACGAATTATTTGAATTATCACAGAAAAATTCGTCGTTTATATATAGCGAAAGAACGTCGCCCTCACACAGACGATAATCAATATCGCCCTTTTTGCCGTTTACCTTCACTCTTTTTTTACGAACATATTTGTAAATCGCGCTCTGCGGCATATTTTTAAAAAATTTTGTCAAAAACTTGTCCAGCCGCTGATTTGCGTCATTTTTGTTTATAGTTACAGTTTTCATCAAAAACCTACCTTATTTTAAGCAGCACATCGTTTTTTCCGAGGCGAAAAAGTCCTCTGAAATTTCAAAAATATCGTTTAAGCTTTTTTGCTTGTCAAAACCCGTTATAACGCGCACAACTCTTTTGCCGTCAGTGCCGTAGCCGATTTTGTCTATATCACATTCCGGCAGAACTCCAAACTCGTTTGCAAGACGGTAAATAAGGCTTACGCCTTCTTTTTGAGCAAGATGCTCGTTTTTGTCAAGCATACGGAAAGGAATTTTCAAATTTTTGAAAAGATTCATAACCTCAACCGACGGAATAGGCTTACCGTCAGCAAATCCGCTGCCGTCATAGACGGGCGAGCTCATAACATAATCGGGATTTATCTGCGAAATTACTCTTTTTACCGCACAGAAAAGCTCCTCGTGCGTTTTGTCGCCGTCAAGAAATTTTTCGCAGATATCGCGCGCAAATTTCGTTTCACTGTCGCTGAAAATATTTTCTTTTTTCAGAGTGCATTTTGAACACGGAATGTTTAAAACAGAGGTTTTTTCCTGAAAATATTCAAGATTCTTTACGTCAAAAATGTCACATAGCGCAGAAAACATTGCTTCTGCGCTTATGCCTGAAAATAAGTCGAAATATAAAATTTTCATCTTATTCCTTCTTTTGATTTTTTAATTCTTCAAGCTTTTTGCTTATCATATCGTGCGTAACGGTTGACAAAAACTTTTCCTTCATTGTAAGTGCGGTTTCAAGCTCGTCAACAGCTTCGTCAATATCGCCGATTTTTTCCAAAACAAGTGCAAAATTATAATACGGCTCAATAAATTGCGGGTCTTTATTCAAAATATCCACATACATATCGTGCGATTTTTCAATTTCGCCCAGTAAAAAGTAGTTTTGCGCAAGATTATCGGCAATTATAAGGTCATCGGCATTGTAATCGAATGCCTCTTTATTAATTTCAAGCGCCTTCTCATACTGACCGTCAAGAACATACCAGTAACCCAAAACGCCGTAAAGTGCGGTGGTTTTGTAGCCTTCGTCGTAAAGAGCTTGAGCGTCGGCGAGCGCGCCTTTTAAATCGCCCGATTTCCACTTTACAAGCGACTTGTTAAGCCGTGCGTTGTTTATGTCTGTTTCGGTAAGCGATTTTTTGTTTTTGGACAGAATTTCATCAAATTTTTTGCTGCTCTCGTCCAATTTGCCGTCGCGCAACAGCAGATATGAATAGTAAAGCGCGGTTTGAGGTTTCATTTTGCCTGTTTTGTATGCTTTTTCAAAAAGCTCAAATGCCTTTTGTCTGTCATTTTTAAATTTAAAGGTTGCAATAAGTGACAAAATGCTTGCGCGTTTTACAATGTATATTACGGCAAGAATAATCAAAAACGCCAAAATTCCGTAAACTGTGCCTAAACGTGCGGCGTAGGTGATTATTACAAAAAATATAATAAAATACAAAATCGGCATTAAAAAAGATTTTAAAGATGGTGTCTGCATTAAATCATTTCCTTTTTAGAAAATTAAAAATCAGCGTTTTTGACGGTTCTCGGGAAGGGTGAAACGTCTCTTATGTTGGATATTCCCGTCATATACATAATGATTCGTTCAAATCCCAAACCAAAGCCCGCGTGATTTGTGCCGCCGTATTTTCTTAAGTCAAGATACCAGCCGTAATCGTCGGTGTTCATACCAAGCTCCTTCATTCGTGCAACGAGCTTGTCGTAATTTTCTTCTCTCTGACTGCCGCCGATAATTTCTCCCACGCCCGGAACAAGCAAATCCATTGCCGCAACGGTTTTGTTATCGTCGTTTTGCTTCATATAAAAAGCCTTAATATCCTTTGGATAATCCGTTACAAAAACAGGTTTTTTGAACACTTCTTCGGTGATGTATCTTTCGTGCTCGGTCTGAAGGTCGATGCCCCATTCTACAGGATAATCGAACTTTTTGCCGCTTTTTAAAAGAAGGTCAACCGCTTCGGTATAAGTAACGTGCGCAAATTCGTTTGAAACAATGTTGTTGAGTCTGTCAAGCAGACCTTTGTCGATAAAATTAGAGAAAAATTCAAATTCTTCGGGAGCATTTTCAAGACAGTAGTTTATGATGTATTTAATCATATCTTCGGCAAGCTCCATATCGTCTTTAAGGTCGGCAAATGCAATTTCGGGCTCAATCATCCAAAATTCCGCCGCGTGACGCGGAGTGTTTGAGTTTTCTGCCCTGAAGGTCGGTCCGAACGTATAAATATTTCGGAAAGCAAGCGCGTATGTTTCGCCCTCAAGCTGACCGCTTACCGTAAGGTTTGTGGATTTTCCGAAAAAGTCTTTTGTATAGTCAATTTTGCCGTTTTCATCTTTGGGGAGGTTTTCCAAATCAAGAGTTGTGATGCGGAACATTTCGCCTGCGCCCTCTGCGTCGGACGAGGTGATAATCGGCGTATGAACATATACAAAGCCTCTGTCCTGAAAGAATTTGTGTATTGCATATGCCGCGAGCGAGCGTATTCTGAACACTGCCGAAAAGGTGTTTGTTCTCGGGCGAAGGTGTGCGATTGTTCTTAAATATTCAAGCGAGTGACGTTTTTTCTGAAGAGGAAAATCGGGTGTTGAAAGTCCCTCAACGGTAATTTTTTTCGCCTTTATTTCAAACGGCTGTTTAGCTTCGGGAGTAAGAACAAGCTCTCCCGTAACGTATATGCTGCTGCCAATGTTAAGATGTGCGATTTCTTCAAAATTCTCTAAAAATTCTTTTTCAAAAACCACCTGAAGGTTTTTGAAAAACGTACCGTCGTTAAGCTCTATAAAGCCGAAAACGTTGGACGCTCTGACGCTTCTTGCCCAGCCCGCAACGGTAATTTCCTTTGTGGCATATTTTTCTGTTTCTCTGAAAATTTTCTTAATTTCAATAGCTTTCATTTTTTTCCTCCGTTAATTGTTAAACCAAAATTTTTTGTCAAGACTTCTGTACCGTATTGCCTCCGCAATGTGATATGGTTTGATGTTTTCGCTTGCGTCAAGGTCGGCGATTGTGCGCGCAACTTTGATAATCCTTGAGTGCGCCCTGGCTGATAAGCCGAGCTTTTCAAAAACGTTTCGCAAAAGCGTTTTACATTCGCTGTCAAGTGGGCAGTAGACTTCCAAATCTGCGGCGGAAAGCGCGGCGTTTGAAAAAATATTTTTGCCCTTGTAGCGCTCAAGCTGAATGTTTCGCGCCTTGTTTACGCGCTCGCGTATTTTTTCGCTGCTTTCGGATTTTTCGCTGCTTTCAAGCTCGGAATACTTGACTGTCGGAACCTCAATATGAATGTCAAATCTGTCCAGCATAGGTCCTGAAATTTTGTTTAAATATTTTTGTATCTGCCCCGGAAGGCAGGTGCATTTTCGTGAAGCATCGCCGTAATAACCGCATTTGCACGGGTTCATACTTGCGATGAGCATTGTTTCGCTCGGAAATGTAAAGCTTCCCGCAACGCGCCCGACCGTAAAATATCCGTCCTCCAGCGGCTGACGCAGAGAGTCGATTGTTTCTTTGCGAAACTCGGGAAACTCATCCAAAAACAAAACACCTCTGTGAGCAAGGCTTATTTCGCCGGGTTTGGGCACTGCGCCGCCGCCCGTTATTGCCTGCGGAGATATGGTATGGTGCGGACTTCTGAACGGGCGCGATTTTATAATGGGCGTATTTGGCGGAAGCTTTCCTGCGATTGAATATATTTTGGTAACCTCCAAAGCCTCGGAAAACGTAATGGCGGGAAGTATGGAAACAAGCCTTTTTGCCAGCATTGTTTTTCCCGAGCCGGGAGCGCCTATCATAATAAGATTGTGCCCTCCTGCCGCCGCAACCTCAAGCGCACGCTTGGCAGACGCCTGACCTTTAACGTCGGCAAAATCTTCGCCGAATTCTATTTTGTCATTGAAAAATGCGTCAATGTCAACCGTAACCTTTTCGAGCCGTTCTTCGCCCGACAAATGCCGTACAACCTCGGTAAGATTTTTTGCGCCGAACACGTTTATTCCATCTACCACCGCCGCTTCAAAAGCGTTGTCAAACGGAACTATGATATTTTTAATTTTGTTCTCTTTAGCCGCAAGCGCCATAGGCAAAATGCCGTTTACGCTTCTCATACCTCCGTCCAGCGAAAGTTCGCCGATAAGAATGTAATCTTCAATGTCATTTGCTTCAAGCTGCGCGGACGAAATAAGAATTGCCGCTGTTATCGGCAGGTCGAAATATGCGCCTTCTTTTTTGGTGTGAGCCGGGGCAAGGTTAATTATAATTTTTTTTTGAGGATAGGAAAAACCGCAGTTTTTAATTGCCGCTTTTACTCTTTCTTTTGATTCCTTAACCGCCGCGTCGGGAAGACCCACAATGTCCATAGACGGTATGCCGTTTGACATATCTGTTTCAACGGTCACAATATATCCGTCAATTCCCGAAATGGCACAGCTGTTGACCTTTGAAATCATTTATTCACCCCGTTTTTAAAGCAAAATATGTTTAAAATTTTATATAAACATTATATATCATATTATCATAACACAATTTTATATAAATTTCCATAGTTTTTTTAAAATTTTTCAAAAATTAACAAAAATATGCCAAGAAATGCTCTGTTTGTGTGATTATACCATTAAAACGCACAATTTTTTGTGAATATAAACAATGAAATAATGCTTGCAACAAATGTCATAATATGTTATAATTAGCTGTAATGCTATGTTGTTTTTGTGTTGTTATTTTTTTAACAATGAAAGAATTGCATATATTTAGCATATATTTCAAGGAGGTAAATCAAATGAGTGAAAAAAAGACTCCCGCTTTTAAAGGCACAAAAGAGCAGGAGAGCGAGCTTTTGAAGGTGATCGAAAAATACAAAGGCACCGAAGGTGCGCTTATTCCCGTACTTCACGAAGCTCAAGAAATTTACGGTTATCTGCCCGTTGAAGTTCAGCAGATTATTTCGGACGGTTTAAATGTTTCAATGGCTGAAATTTACGGAGTTGTAACCTTTTACACCCAATTTACAACAAATCCCAAGGGCAGATACAAAATTTCAGTTTGCCTTGGTACTGCGTGCTATGTTAAAGGCTCGGGTGATATTTTGGAAAAAATTATGGAAAAGCTTAAAATCGGTGTCGGTGAGTGCAGCGAGGACGGAAAATATTCGCTGGACGCAACACGTTGCATAGGCGCTTGCGGTCTTGCACCCGTTATGACGGTCAACGATGACGTTTACGGCAGACTGGTTCCTGATGATGTTGAAGGCATTTTGGCTAAATATATTGACTGATAGGAGTCTGTTTTAATGGTTGAAATTTCTTTGCATATTCTTGATGTGGTTCAAAATTCTATCAAGGCGGAGGCTACCGAAATCGAAATTTTTGTGAATGAGGATATTTCCAAAAATATTCTTGAGCTAAAAATTACCGATAACGGAAAGGGTATGAGTGAGGAATTTGTAAAAAACGTCACCGACCCGTTTGTCACAATGCGAAAAACGCGCAAGGTAGGACTCGGACTTTCACTCTTAAAATCCGCCGCGGAGCTTACGGGTGGAAGTATGAAGGTTTCGTCAAAGATTGGAAAGGGAACGGTTGTCGAGGCTGATTTTGTATATGACAGCATTGACAGAATGCCGCTGGGCGATATGGCGTTTACTATGGTTACTCTTGTGGCGTGCAATCCCGATATTGATTTTGTATATATACATAAATACTGCGGAAAAATCTTTGAATTTTCCACCAAAAAAGTAAAAGAAATTTTAAACGGAGTTTTTATAGGAGAGCAAAGCGTTTTGCAATGGATTGAGGATTACATTGTGGAGGGCATTTGCGAATTGAAAAAATAAAAAACGCAGAAAGGAAGTTGAATATGAAAACACTTGAAGAGCTTGCTGCAATCAGAAATAAAATGAAGGGCGACGTTACCATAAGAAACGAAGGAAAAGACAAAATAAGAATAGTTGTGGGTATGGCAACCTGCGGTATCGCGGCCGGCGCACGTCCCGTTATGAAAACCTTAATGGAAGAAATCGAAAAAAGACAGATTAAAAACGCTTATGTTACCCAGACAGGCTGCATAGGCCTTTGCAAGCTTGAGCCTATCGTTGAGGTTTATATGGAAAACGGCGAAAAAATTACATATGCAAAAGTAGACAGCGAAAAGGCAGTTCGAATTATTAACGAAACGGTTGTTAACGGCAAGGTTATTAATGAGTTTACCGTTGGCGCATATGAAAAATAAGGAGGAGTAAATTAATGAAACTGGCAAGAGCTCACGTCCTTGTGTGCGGCGGTACAGGCTGCACATCTTCAGGAAGTGGAAAAATTATAGAAGCACTTAACGAAAATCTTGAAAAATACAATCTTACAGATGAAATAAACGTTATCAAAACAGGCTGTTTCGGTCTTTGTGCTTTAGGCCCTGTTATGATTGTTTATCCCGAAGGCTGTTTTTACAGTATGGTTAAGCCTGAAGATATTGAAGAAATTGTTTCGGAGCATCTTTTAAAAGGAAGAATTGTAAAAAGACTGCTTTATCAGGAAACAGTTCACGAGGACAACATAAAATCGCTTAATGATGTTGACTTTTACAAAAAGCAAAAAAGGGTTGCGCTCAGAAACTGCGGCGTTATCAATCCTGAAAATATCGAGGAGTATATTGGCGTAAACGGTTACAGCGCACTCGGTAAAGTTTTAACCTCTATGAAACCGCAGGAGGTTATTGACGAAATTATGAAATCCGGCTTAAGAGGCAGAGGCGGCGGCGGATTCCCCACAGGTTTAAAGTGGAGCTTTGCCGCAAAATCTGTTGATGACCAGAAATATGTTGCCTGCAACGCCGACGAAGGCGACCCCGGCGCATTTATGGACAGGTCCATCCTTGAAGGCGACCCCCATTCGGTTATCGAGGCTATGGCTATTGCAGGCTATGCTATCGGTGCAACCGAAGGTTATATTTATATAAGAGCAGAGTATCCTATTGCCGTTGCACGTCTTCAGATTGCAATCGAGCAGGCTAAAGAATACGGTATGCTCGGCAAAAACATTTTTGATTCGGGCTTTGACTTTGATTTACATATACGTCTCGGCGCAGGTGCATTCGTTTGCGGTGAGGAAACAGCGCTTATGACTTCAATCGAAGGTCACCGAGGCGAGCCGCGTCCCCGTCCGCCGTTCCCGGCTGTTAAGGGTCTTTTCGGCAAACCTACCGTTTTAAATAATGTTGAAACCTATGCAAACATTCCTGTTATCATCAACGAGGGTGCAGAGGAATTTGCAAAAATAGGAACAGAAAAAAGCAAAGGTACAAAAGTTTTCGCTGTCGGCGGAAAAATTCACAATACAGGTCTTGTTGAAATTCCTATGGGAACAACCCTTCGAGAAATCGTTTACGAAATCGGCGGCGGTATTCCGAACGGCAAAAAGTTTAAGGCTGCTCAAACAGGCGGACCTTCGGGCGGATGTATTCCCGCACAGTACCTTGATATTCCCATTGACTACGATTCGCTTATCAGCATCGGTTCAATGATGGGTTCGGGCGGACTTATCGTAATGGACGAGGATACCTGTATGGTTGATATTGCAAAATTCTTCCTCGCGTTTACGGTTGATGAATCGTGCGGTAAATGCGCGCCGTGCCGTATAGGTACAAAGAGAATGTACGAAATTCTTGATAAAATCACCAAGGGCAACGGTACCTTGGACGACATCAAGAATCTTAAAGAGCTTTGCTACAACGTTAAAGAATCGGCTCTCTGCGGTTTGGGACAAACTGCTCCTAACCCCATTTTAAGCACGTTAAGATATTTTGAGGACGAATACATTGCTCACGTTGTTGACAAAAAATGTCCTGCGGGCGTATGTAAGGACCTTGTTACATATTCTATCGACCCTGAAAAATGTAAGGGCTGTAGCCTTTGCTCAAGAAAATGTCCTGTCGGTGCAATTTCGGGCGAAATTAAGAGTCCGTTTGTTATTGATACAACTAAATGTATTAAGTGCGGCGTTTGTGCGGAAACATGTAAATTCGGCGCAGTAGTGAAATAAGGAAGGGAGAGTGTTATAAATGGTAAATATTAAAATCAACGGCAAGCCTGTTGAAGTTCAGGAAGGCAAAACAATATTGGAGGCTGCAAGAGAAAACAACATTCACATTCCTACTCTTTGCTACTTAAAAGATTTAAACCAAATAGGTGCGTGCAGAATGTGTCTTGTTGAAATAAAGGGCGCACGAGCTCTTCAGGCGGCGTGCGTATATCCTGTAAGCGAAGGCTTGGAAATTTATACAAATTCTGCAAAGGTGAGAAATGCAAGAAAATCTACATTAGAGCTTATTTTATCAAATCACGAGAAAAAGTGTCTTACATGTATAAGAAACAGAAACTGCGAGCTGCAAAAGCTTTGTGATGAGCTCGGTGTTGACAATATCAGATACGAGGGTAAAAATGTTCATTACGAGCTTGATACTTCATCGCCGTCATTTGTCAGAGATAACAATAAATGTATTCTTTGCCGTCGCTGCATAGCTGCATGTAAAAATCAGACGGTTTCGGTTATTGACTGCGTTGAAAGAGGCTTTAATACCCATGTTGCTTCATACTTTGAAAAACCGATTAACGAAGCGGCATGTATTTATTGCGGACAGTGTATCGTTTCCTGCCCCGTTGGAGCGCTTTATGAAAGAAACGATATTCCCAAGGTTGTTGACGCAATAGACGATGAAGAAAAACACGTTGTTGTTCAGGTTGCTCCTGCTGTAAGAGCAGCTCTCGGCGAGGAATTCGGTCTTCCTATCGGCACGCCGGTAACCGGCAAAATGGTTGCTGCGCTTCGCCGTCTTGGATTTGATAAGGTATTTGACACCGACACAGGTGCCGACCTTACAATTATGGAGGAGGGCACAGAGTTTATTGAAAGATTTACAAAAGGCGAAAATCTTCCTATTATAACCTCATGTTCACCCGGCTGGGTTAAGTTCTGCGAGCATAATTATCCAGAATTTTTGCCCAACCTTTCTACTTGTAAATCGCCTATGGAAATGTTTGCGGCAGTTATCAAATCGTATTATGCTGAAAAATCGGGCATAAACAAAGGCAATATCTTCTCGGTTGCGGTTATGCCGTGTACTTCAAAGAAATTTGAAGCAAGCCGAAGCGAACATTCCACAAGCGGCGGACGTGATATCGACGTTTCACTCACAACAAGAGAGCTTGCAAGAATGATTAAACAGGCAGGCATTGATTTTGTTAACCTTCCCGACGAGGAGTTTGACACACCGTTCGGCGAGGCAACAGGCGCAGGCGTAATTTTCGGTACAACAGGCGGCGTTATGGAGGCTGCACTTCGTACCGTATACGAAGTTCTTGAGAAAAAACCGCTTGAAAATCTTGATATTAAAGAAGTTCGCGGTCTTGACGGCGTTAAAGAAGCAACTCTTAAAATTGCAGGCAAAGACGTCAAGGTTGCTATTGTTCACGGCACAAAGAACGCAAGAATTATTCTTGAAAAAATCAAAAACGGCGAAAAATACGACTTTATCGAGGTTATGGCTTGCCCCGGCGGATGTATCCACGGCGGCGGTCAGCCTATCGTAGACGCTCGTGTTAAAGCTGATGTTAACGTTAAGGCTAAAAGAGCAGAGGCGCTTTATTCGGAGGACAGAAATTCTGCAATCAGAAAATCGCACGAAAATCCTGTTATCAAAAAGCTTTACGAAGAATACTTCGGCGAGCCGTGCGGACATAAATCGCACGAGCTTTTGCACACACACTATGTTGACAGAAGCGATATAAGAGCATAATTTTAAAATTATAAAAATTTTTAAAAATAACGTATCTTTATAAGGTACGTTATTTTTTTATGGAAAAAATTATCAATTTGAAAATGTTATTAAATTTAAAAAATTCCTAATAATAAGAAAAACAAATAAAAATATGTTTTTCGGGAGTGAACAAAATGGTAAGAGCAAGCTATACAATAAAAAACGAAGAAGGGCTTCACGCGCGCCCCGCAACCGATTTTTGCAAAACGGCAGGAAGGTTTGAAAGCGATATAACCGTTATAAAGGACGGCGAAGAATTTGAGGCAAAAAGTATTCTTATGGTTTTGTGTATGGGCGCAGTAAAGGGCGATACGATTGAACTTGTCATAGACGGAAAAGACGAACGCGAGGCGCTGGACGCGCTTATAGAAACCTTGGATGCGGAGTGATTTAAAATGGAAATGTTAAGGGGAATTGCAGGCGCGCCGGGACTTGCCGCGGAAAGTGCGTTTTTTTATAAAAAAAACATTGGAAAAACGGCGGTGGTGAGCATTGACAAAGCGGTTGAAATATCATTGGGGCGCCTTGAAAAATTAAAGGAAAAAGCGCAGAACTCGCTTGGAGACGATGAAGCAAAAATTTTTGAAGCATACAAGATGCTTTTGGAGGACGAGGCGCTGATTTCGCAAATAAAATCGCGGATAGATAACGGAGAGGAGCCGGCTGCGGCGGCCAAAGCCGTAACGGGCAGAATGAGCGGCATACTTGCGTCAAAAAAGAACGAATATATGCGTCAGCGCGCCGATGACATAAGGTATGTGGGAAAGCTTCTTTGCGACTCCCTCTGCGGCGCCGGCGACGGCGAGGATAAACCGAATAAAAAAGTTGTTCTTGCCGCATACGAGCTTACGCCGGTGGACACAATGCTTTTTGACCTTAAAAATCTTGCCGCCATTGTAACCGAGGCGGGCGGTGCAACCTCGCATACCGTAATTTTGGCAAAATCACTGGGAATACCTGCTGTTACGGGAATTGAGAATATTGAAAAAAAGATTAAAACGGGAGATTTTGTTTGTGTGGACGGCGAGCGCGGCAGGGCGGTTGTAAACCCGGATAACGAGCGGAGAGCCGAATTTGATATGCGCCTTGAGGAGGAAAAAACTCTTGTTGAAAAGATTAATTCGCTGAAAAAAAGCAAGGCGTATTTAAAGAGCGGCGAGGTTTTCAGCGTTTGTGCAAACATTGGAAATCCTGATGATTTGGTTAGCCTTGAAGACACTGTTTTTAACGGAGTTGGACTTTTTCGTACCGAATTTTTGTATTCGCAGACCAAAAAAAAGCCTTCTTTTGATAACCAGGCGGAGGCGTATAAAAAGGTAATTGACTTTTGCGCACCCGAGTATGTGACAATTCGCACAATTGATGTCGGCGGTGATAAAATAATTGATTATCTTAATATGAAAAAAGAGGAAAATCCGTTTTTGGGAAGCCGAGGAATAAGGCTTTGTATGGACAATCCCGAAATTTTTATCGAGCAGCTTTGCGCTGTTTTATATGCGGCACGCGATGAAAAAGTAAAAATTTTACTGCCTATGATTACATCATTAAAGGAGCTTGAATGGGCAAAGTCGCTAATTGAAACAGCAAAAAAAAGGCTTAAAGAAAAGGAAATGCCGTATTGCGAAAACTATCTTGTAGGCATTATGATTGAAACTCCCGCGTGCGCGTTATGCGCCGATATTTTCGCAAAACGGTGCGATTTTTTCAGTGTAGGCACAAACGATTTGGTGCAGTATGTAACTGCTGCGGACAGAGGCAACGGCAATGTAGCAAGTGTTTACAATCCGTATAATTTGGCGGTTATAAGACTTATAAATTTTGCGGCTAAAGCTGCCGCGGAAAACGGTATTCCGATAAGCATATGCGGCGATCTTGCGGCAAATCTTGATTTTACCGAAATTTTTGTCGGTATGGGAATAAAATCGTTGAGCGTGCCTTCGCCGATGATTGGAAGGCTTAAAAAAAGGCTTGGAGCGATATCAAATGCGGAGGCGGAAAAAACGCTTCAAAAAGTGCTTTCCATGGAAAACGAGGATGAAATAGAGGATTTTTTGAAAGGAGGAATTTAAATGGATTTATCAAAAATTATACGCGCCGACAGAGTTGATTTAAACATTTCGGCAAAAAATAAGGACGATGCGATAAAATCGCTTGCGCATCTTTTATATGAAAGCGGTGCGCTTTATGACGAGCAAAAGTATTTGGAAGATGTGTTTGAGCGCGAAAAGGTGTCGGCAACAGGAATTGGAAACGGCATTGCAATTCCGCACGGAAAATCTGTGGCAGTTAAGGAAACAAGCGCGGCAATAGGCAGAGTTTGCGAAAATTTAAATTGGGAGAGCATAGATGATGAGCCTATAAAATTTATCGTTCTTCTTGCGGTAAACGACAGCGACAAAAACACTTCGCATGTTAAGCTTTTGTCGCAGATGGCGCGAAAACTTGCGTCTAATGAAGTTTGTAAACGGCTCATAAGCGCAAAAACGCGCGAAGAAATAGTAGAAATATTTTCTGAATAAAGGAAGGATATTAATATGAAAATTGTTGGAATTGCGGCATGCACATCGGGCATTGCGCACACTTATATAGCTAAAGAAAAGCTTGAAGAAGCGGCAAAATCGCTCGGTCACACGGCGCATATTGAAACACAGGGAACAATCGGCACAGAGGATGAACTTACTTTGGATGAGATTAAGGAAGCTGACGTTGTTATTATTGCGGCGGATATAAAGGTAAGCGGCAAGGAGCGTTTTAAGGGCAAAAAGGTTGTGGAAATTCCTACACATATTGCGATAAAATCGCCCAAATCGCTCATTAACAAAATCAGTGAGGAAATTGTAAAATAAGGTTGGAGGAAAAAGCTATGTGGAAGAAATTACAGCTTAAAAAGCACGCACTAACGGGCATTTCGTTTATGCTTCCGCTCGTTGTTGCGTCAGGACTTTTAATTGCAATAGGCAACATCTTCGGCGGCAATCCGAGCACAATTTCAGACTACACAAAAGGCTACAATATTTGGCAGGCGGCAGTAACGCTCGGCGTTTACGGTATGGGACTTTTGCCCGGAGTTATAAGCGCGGCAATAGCGTATTCAATAGCAGACCGCCCCGGTATTGCGCCGGGACTTTTAATGGGTATGATAGCGCAGAATATGGGCGCGGGATTTCTGGGCGGTATGCTCGGAGGCTATCTTGCGGGGTATTTTGTTGCGTTTATCAAAAACAATCTGCGCGTACCGAAATGGGCTCAGGGACTTATGCCTATGATGATAATTCCGCTTTTGGCGTCGGCGGTTATCGGTCTTATTATGTTTTTTGTCGTAGGCGGACCTATCGCACGTGCTTCGGAATGGCTTAAAGAATTTTTAATAAATATGCAGTCCGGTTCAAAAGCGGCTTTCGGAGCGGTGCTGGGTGCAATGGCGGCGTTCGATTTCGGCGGTCCTGTCAACAAGGTTGCCTCGCTTTTTGCGGACGGACTTTTGCTTGACGGCGTTTACGGCCCTGAAGCAGTGAAAATCTGCGCCTCAATGATTCCTCCGTTCGGCGTTACTTTGTCGTGGCTTATTAAGCGTTCGAGATATACAAAAAGCGAAACCGACAACATCAAGGTTGCTTTTCCTATGGGAATTTGTATGATAACAGAGGGTGTTATTCCGATTGCGGCAGTTGACCCCATAAGGGTTATCGTGTCCTGCTCGCTCGGAGCGGCGGTAGGCGGCGCTATTATAATGTTTTTAAACGTTGGTTCAATGGTTCCGTCGGGAGGTATGTTTATTGTGCCCGCAATGATAAACCCGTGGGGATTTATGCTTGCTCTCACGGTTGGTACAGTGGTAACGGCGCTTTTGCTGGTGCTGCTTAAAAAGGACGCAAAGGACAACACGCCGATTGACGTTGAAGAGGAAGAAATGGATTTGTCCGAAATTAAAATCAGCAATGACTGAAACGGAGGAGTTTTATGTATACTTCAATGAAAAATATGCTCTGTGACGCTAATAAATCAGGCTATGCCGTAATGGCGATAAACTGCTTTAACATTGAAACCTGCCGCTGCGTAATAAACGCCGCAGAAAAAGAGAATGCGCCGATTATTGTAAATATTTTCAAAGACCATATTCTGACGCACTGTGAAAGCGCGCTTATTGCGCCTGTTGTAAAATATCTTGCAAATAACGCGTCTGTCAGCGTTGCGCTGAACTATGACCACGGCAGTGATGAAAATTCGCTGAAAAAAGCCATTGACGATGGATTTTCGTCGGTGATGGCAGATATGTCGCATCTTCCGATATCCGAAAATATTAAAAAAACACGCGAAATTGCCGATTATGCACATTCAAAAAATGCAAGTATCGAGGGCGAAATAGGCTCGCTCGGGCAGACCGAGGACGGCAATTATACAGGCGAAAAAATGTATACCGACCCGTGTGAGGCAAAGCGTTTTTATGAAGAAACGCATATTGACGCGCTTGCAATTTCGTTTGGCTCGTCGCACGGAAACTATCCCGACAGTCAAAAACCTGAATTTGATTTTGACCGATTAAAGGAAATAAAAAAGAAAACAAACGCGCCGCTCGTTCTTCACGGAGGCTCGGGCTCGGGTGAAGAAAATATAATAAACGCAGTTAAATTCGGTATAAACAAAATCAATGTCGGATGTGATTTTATGAATGTAAACAAAAATAACGTTATGCATCTTTTGGAGGAAAATCCGGATATAAACTACTTTGACCTCATTCACAATTCGGAGCAGATGAGCGAAAAACTGGTAAAATATTACATTGAGCTTTCAGGGTCAAAGGGAAAAAATAAAAATTTTTAGGAGAGAAAATTTATGCTTATAAATATGAAAGAACTTTTGAAAAAAGCTGATGAAAAAGGCTTTGCGGTGCCTGCTTTCAACATAGGCAGCGAGGCTATTTTAAAAGGCGTTACAGAGAGCGCGAACGAAACGAATACCCCTGTAATTTTGGCAATTCACCCCACAGAGCACGATTATCTCGGCGATTCGTTTATTTCAACCTGTATTCTTGAAGCGCAGAAAACAAAAGTGCCTATGGTTATTCACCTTGACCACGGCGGAAAATTTGAGGAAATTCTTCGGGCAATCCGATGCGGGTTTACATCGGTTATGATAGACGCATCGCATATGTCGTATGACGAAAATGTCAAAATCACGCAAAAAGTTGTAGAGGTATCGCACCCTTTGAATGTGTCGGTTGAGGCAGAGCTTGGAACAATCGGAAATACGGGAACATCCTACGAGGGCGGAGCAAACGATATTATTTATACCAATCCTGATGAGGCAAAGGACTTTGTAAATAAAACGGGAATAGACACTCTTGCCGTTGCAATAGGTACGGCGCACGGACTTTATCCCAAAAATATGAAGCCTGAATTAAAGCTTGATTTGCTTAAAGAAATTCGCGATAAAGTGAACATTCCGCTTGTGCTTCATGGAGGTTCCGGAAATCCCGATTCCGAAATTGCAGAGTCGGTAAAAATCGGTATTTCAAAAATAAACATTTCAAGCGATATTAAGCATGCCTTTTACACCGAATGTAGAAAGGTGCTTGCCGATAATCCGAACTGGATTGAGCCCAATGCAATTTATCCGCCCTGTATTAAGGAAATGAAAAAGGTTATTGAATTTAAAATGAACCTTTTCGGCGCACTGGGTAAAGCTGATTTATATTAAAAATAGTGCAAGGTTTTTGACGCTTCAGCCCCCTAACCCCCAATCTTGGGGGCAGAATGGTACGCTTTTTTGAAACAAGCTGATTACGCACTTATCGCGTGCAATTTCCTATGTTATAAAAAAATAACGCACATTTTCTGCGGATATGTGCGTTATTTTTATAAGACAAGCATTTATTTGATATAATCGTTTAGCGGAGTTCGATTTTTCACATCATAATCTAAATATAAAAAAATTATTCTTTAAAAAATCCTTTATTACTGTCAATAAGCTTGACAATCGCATTAACGCTTTCGTGCGTGTTAAAGCCGTCTTGAGGAGTGTTTTTGCAGTAATCAACCATTTTTTCAACGGTTGTTGAAACAACGTGAAGGCGTGTATCCGACGAAGCATAATAAACAAAAATATTATTTTTGTCATCCACAATAGCACCGTTCGAGAAAATGCATCCCGAAACATCGCCCACACGCTCTTTGCCTTTAGGAGCAAGAAAATGTCCTGCTGGACTGTAAATAACCTTGGTTGGATCATCAAGAGATGTCATAAAGCAGTATAAAACATATCTAAGGCCTGCCGCATTGGCTCTTACGCCGTGGGCAATGTGCAGCCAGCCGTCTTTTGTTTTGATGGGAGTTGCGCCGGCACCGTTTTTAACCTCTTTGATTGTGTGATAAATTCTCTTGTCTATGATTTTTTCCTCTTTGATTTCGGCATTTTCCATACTGTCAATAAACGATACGCCTATACCGCCGCCGCTGCCTACGTCTATAAATCCGTCTGACGGGCGAGTGTAAATAAGATATTTTCCGTTTACAAATTCGGGATGAAGCGCAACGTTTCTTTGCTGCGAGGGGGATTTTAGGTCGGGAAGTCTTTCCCAGTTGTCCAAATCTTTTGTGCGCACAATTCCGCATTTTGCCACAGCGGACGAGGTGTCGTCAACGCTAAAATCCTTTCTTTCACTGCAAAACAGCCCGTAAATCCAGCCGTCCTCGTGTTTTGTAAGACGCATATCATAAACGTTTGTGTCAATTTCGTTTGTTTCGGGAAGCTTTATCGGCTTTTCTCTGAATTTAAAACCGTCAATGCCGTTATCGCTTTCGGCAACCGCAAAATATGATTTTCTGTCGTTGCCTTCA
Source organism: Oscillospiraceae bacterium (assembly GCA_022769845.1). GTDB lineage: Bacteria > Bacillota > Clostridia > UMGS1810 > UMGS1810 > Qingrenia. The sequence continues at coordinate 196 of JALEIO010000009.1, read as the reverse complement.
ACTCTTGCAACAAGCACATATTTTCCGTTTAAAAAAATTCCGCCCGCGTTTAATATTGCGTTAACTCTTATCCTTTCCAAAAACAGCGGATTTCGCTCGTAAGAAAAGTCAAAACGCCAATTTAAAGGAATGTCCTCGCGCATAAGTACAGGATACTCGTAGCGGTTAAAAATTCCGTTTATGCTGAATTTTTTCT
>JALEIO010000194.1 GCA_022769845.1 Oscillospiraceae bacterium | reverse complement strand
CGGCTCCTATGATTTTTAAAGGCAAAATTGACACATTTTTGCCGTATGACGAAAAAAATTACAACGAAAACGTGAAAATAAAATTAAGCAAAAACTTTAGAAGCCGCAAAACTGTTTTGAACGGCGTTAATGTGATTTTTTCAAAAATAATGTCTGATGAAGTCGGAGAAATGAATTATTCCGAGGAGGATTTTTTATACGAAAATGAAAATGAATTCTACAGTGATGAATTGTATAAAAACATTTCAGTCAATATCATAGATTACGAAAAATCAAAAATTTCAGATGAGAATGAAAGTTCCAATGAAGCAAGCAAGCTTACGCTTGAGGCATCGTTTGCGGCGCAAGAAATAAGCAGGCTTATAAATGATGAAAACGCTTTTGTTTTTGATAAAAATCTCGGCAGAAAAAGGCGCGTTGAATACAAAGATATTGTAATTTTGATGCGCAGCACAAAGGACAGTGCCGCGGAATACGAAAATGTATTTTCGCAAAACAATATTCCCTGCTTTGCCGAGAGCGGCTCAACTTACTATGAAAGCTCCGAAATAAAAACCCTTACAAGCCTTGCAAAGGCGGCTTTAAATCCGCTTGATGACATAAATCTTACGGCGGTTATGCGGTCGGGTATTTACAAATTCTGCGATGAGGATTTTTTGAAAATAAGACTTTGTCTTGAAAATACATATTTTTATGACGCAATGTGTAAATATGTTTTGGAAAACACAGACGAATTAAGCAACAGAATTTCGTCTTTTCTAAACGATTTATCAAAGTTTGCCGATGCCGCAAAATATATGTCAACCGACGAATTTCTGCGTTTTGCGGTGCGCGAAACCGACTATATGAGCTATGTCGGCACACTTAATCTTGCCGAGCAGAAAAAGGCAAATATACGTGCGCTTTTTTACAAGGCGGAGTGCTTTGAAAAGACTGCGTATAAAGGAATTTTTAATTTTCTGCGTTTTGTGGACGATATAACACTGAAAAAAGGCGACGGTGACGCGCCGAAAATCGTCAGCGAAAATGACAATGTGGTGCGTATTATGACAATTCATAAGAGCAAGGGATTGGAATTTAGCGTTGTTTTTCTGTGCCAGTGCGCAAAAAAAATTAACTTCCGCGATACGAGCGGAGATATGATTTTGCACAAAAAACTAGGCCTTGGTCTTAATTTTGTTGACTATGAAAAACGTTTTTCATACCCTGCAATTACAAAAAAAGCAATTGCTGACAAAATGAAGCTTGAAACACTGTCGGAGGAAGAACGTATTTTGTACGTTGCGTTAACGAGAGCAAAAGAAAAGCTGTATATAAGCGGCTGTGTTGAAAATGCGCAAAAGAAAATCAACGGCTTTTCAGACGTTTTACAGCTTTACAACTCAAAAGACGTTCCGACTGCGCTTACACGAGGTGCAAAATGCTATCTTGACTGGATTATCCCGGCAGTTTTGCGCCATTTTGAAGAAAAAAACGATATTTTTGAATTAAATATTGTTAGAACGTCTGATATTGAGGTGCCGGATTTTGAGCAGGAGTCGGAAAAAATAGTATTTTTTGATAATTTCGATAAAAGCAACCGTGAGTGCAGTGAAATTATCAAAAATCGGATGTCTTATCAGTATCCGCACAAATCGGCGTGCGATTTTCCGTCCCTTATTACCGTAACCGAGCTGAAAAGGCTTTTGTCGGAAGAAAATGACGGATATAATCTATATGAAGAAAATACACTTCCTGTGCCGAATTTTTTGGAAAAAGACAAAATTTCAGCGGCAAAAAAAGGTACGCTTATGCATTATGTGATGCAAAAAATTGAATTTTCCGGCGTTAACAATTTGCTTGATGCTAAAAAACAGGTTAATGATTTATTTGAAAAAGGATTTTTGACAGAGGATGAGCGCGACTGCATTGACTGCGAAAAAATCTTCGATTTTTGCAATTCAAAGATAGGAGAGAAAATTAAAAATGCTGCTCTGTGCGAACGCGAGTTTTCGTTTAAAATTCCAATAAAAATGTCAGAAATTTTCAATACTCCCGATGATGACGTCGTTATTGTGCAGGGTGCCATTGATTTGTTTTTTGAAGATGATGACGGTTCGGTTGTAATTATCGACTATAAAACCGACAAGGTTAGAGATGCAAACGAAATCCGAAAAAAATACGAAATTCAGCTTAAATATTACAAAGCTGCGCTGGAAAAAATTCTTCAAAAAAAAGTTTCAAAAACTTATATATACTTATTTGATACAAACGAATTTGTGTAAAGGTGGATTTTTATGAAAATAAAATATAAATTTTCAAACTGCGGAAATTTTATAAAGGGAAACAAAAGCGCTGCGTTTGTGCTTTTTATGGCGTGTTTGCTTGTGCTATCTTTTTTATTAAGCTATTCGCTAATATCGTGTTCGCAAAAAAAAGAAAACGAGCAAATTAAATTTCTCACATCGGAGGTTGAAAGGCTAAACGAGGAACTTAACGAAAAAAATGCCGAACTAGACTCTGTTAAGGCGCAGCTTGCCGCCCAAAAATAAAAATTGATACAAGATATTGTGCCTTTTTATTGAAAATGCACAAAAAACCACAAATAAACTGACAAATTTGGATAAATTTGTTTGAAATGTGACAAACAAGTGAAAAAAACTTGAAAAACTTATGAATTTGTTATAAAATAACTGTGTAGTTTTATTTTTATAAATTTACAGGAGGAAATTATGGAAAAGTTATTTAAACTTAAGGAAAACGGCACGACCGTTAAGCGCGAGATTATCGCCGGAATTACCACTTTTTTGGCTATGGCGTACATTCTTGCGGTTAACCCGAACTATTTGGGAAGCATTGAAGGCGCAACCCCCGCGGCTGTTTTCTCGGCAACTGCCATTTCGGCTGCAATAGCTACGCTCTGTATGGCGTTCTTTGCCAACTATCCTGTCGCTTTGGCTTCAGGTATGGGTCTTAACGCATTCTTTGCGTTCACCGTTTGCGGCGTTATGGGCTATAGCTATAAGGTTGCTTTAACGGCGGTTTTTGTTGAAGGTATCATTTTTATGATTCTTTCGCTTTTCAAATTCAGAGAAGCGCTTGTTAACAAAATTCCTGCGAACCTCAAGTTTGGTATTACTGCAGGTATCGGCTTGTTCATCACAATCATTGCTATGATTAACTCGGGCATCGTTGTAAATAACGACGCAACACTTGTCGGCCTCGGAAATCTTGCTTCGCCTCAAGTTGTTCTGGCGATTGTGGGTCTTATCATCATCGGTGTTCTTCATCATTTTAAAGTTACGGGCGATATTCTTATAGGCATAATTGTAACTTGGATTTTGGGAATAATTTCCGAGCTTTGCGGCTGGTATGTTGTAAATCCCGAAGCAGGCGCATATTCGCTTATTCCTTCGTTTACAAGCGCAAGCTTTGCCGCTCCTGTTTTCTGTGCTTTTGACTTTGGATTTATTGCAAAACACTTTTTAGAATTTGCAGTTGTAACATTTACATTCCTTTATACAGATATTTTTGATACTGTAGGTACACTTATCGGCGTTGCTGAAAAAGCAGACCTTCTTGACAAGGACGGAAGACTTCCCAAGGCTGGCGGCGCGCTTATGGCAGACGCTGTCGGCACAGTTGTAGGCGCTTGCCTCGGTACCTCTACCGTAACAAGCTACGTTGAGTCAAGTGCAGGTGTTTCAGCAGGCGGAAGAACAGGCTTGACATCAGTTGTAACAGCAATTCTTTTCTTGCTTTCGCTTGTTTTGTCGCCGATATTCCTTGCAATACCTTCTTTTGCAACGGCTCCGGCTATGATTTTTGTAGGTCTTATGATGCTTACATCGGTTAAAAACGTTTCGTTTGACGGTGACATCGCAGACACTATAGGCGCATTTCTTGCAATCGTTGTAATGCCGTTTACATATTCAATTGCAACAGGCATTATGTTCGCGCTTATTTCGTGGGTTGTTCTTAAGATTCTCACCGGCAAAATCAAAGAAATCTCTGCTGTAATGTGGATTTCGGTTGCATTGTTTGTACTTTACATTATTACGCTTGTTGCGTAAATTTACCTGTTAAGCAGAAAGGGTTGACTCTAAATGAATTCCTACTATGAACTTAATGTAGCAGGTGTAAAAAGAAATTTACCGCTTTGCAAGGTCAATGACAATCTGTATATTGCCGCATTTGTAATGTTCGGCGATGTTGAGCTTACAAAAGCGTGTGCAAAAGAGCTTTTAAAAATTGCTCCGGAGCACGACATTATGATTACCGCTGAATCAAAGGGTATTCCGCTTATTTACGAAATGGCACGTCAGTCAGGTGTTAACAATTATCTTCTTGCAAGAAAAGGTCCGAAGCTTTATATGCAGGATATAATAACGGTTGATGTTGATTCAATAACCACAGAAAAAAAGCAGATTTTGTGCATAGGAAAGGCGGATGCGGACGCTATGCGCGGAAAAAGAGTGCTTATTGTTGATGATGTTATCAGTACCGGTGAGTCATTGGCAGCATTGTCAAAGCTTGTTGAAACCGTCGGTGGAAATATAGTTGGAAAAATGGCTGTTCTTGCCGAAGGTGACGCTATTGAAAGACATGATATTACTTGTCTTGCGCCTCTGCCGCTTTTTGACAAAAACGGAAATCAAATATAATTTTAAATTAACGGTGTTTACTTTTTTAAAGCGGACACCGTTTTTACTTTGGCAAAATTTGTATATTTGCTTTTTCCTACGGTAAAAATATATTTAATAAGGGGCTTTGCACCGCTATTCAACGTTTAAGCGGCGGATTGTGCCACAACTAAAAAAGCAAGCGGAAGCATGCCGTCTAAAAGACGATTGGTGTCTTGCTTTTAGTTATATTAATTTTGAAGGTGAAAAAATGAAAATTTCGTACTTTCTTTGTATAATTGCAAATGTTGCTTTAGTGGTTTTGGGACAGGTTCTTTTTAAAATCGGTGTTTCAAAAGAAGGAATGACATTTTCAGCAGCGGGAATTTTAAAAATTATTACAAACGGATACATCATTTTTGGACTTTTAACCTATGTGTTTGCGACTGTTATCTGGTTTTATGTGCTTGATAACGTAAATTTAAGCAAGGCGTATCCCGCACAGAGCCTTTGTTATGTGTTTATGGCGGTGGTGTCGGTTCTGTATTTTAAAGAAAAAATAAGCATTTATGGCATTATCGGACTTGTTCTCATAATTTCAGGAGTAATTTTTTCAGTTCGAGCCTGATTTTTGTATATATACAAAAATTCACGCATAAAATTGGTATTTTACACTTTTTATTCAAAAAAGCTTGACATTTGATGTATAAAGTATTATAATCAGCTTTGTTAAAAAATTACTGAATTATGAAAAGAGGTAAATTTTATTATGAAAAAAATTGTAAGTATTTCTTTGGTTTTGTGTCTTTGCTTGGCACTTTTTACCGCTTGCGGCAGTAAAAAGGTGAAACTTACCATTCTCGACACAGAATATGCTTCAGAGGATTACGCAATATGTGTTGCAAAAGAAAACACAGAGCTTTTAGACAAAATAAACGCTGCACTTGACGAGATTACAAAGGACGGCACAGCAAAAAAAATCGTTGACAAATACATCTCAGGCATCGCACACGACCTTAAATTCCAGGAAAATACCGAAGGAAAAGAAGAATTACATATGGCTACAAACGCACAGTTCCCTCCCTATGAATATTACGAAGGCGAAAAGGTTGTAGGCATTGACGCTGAAATGGCTGCTGCCATTGCTGATAAGCTTGATATGAAGCTTGTTATTGACGATATGGATTTTGACGCTATCATTACATCAGTTCAGCAGGGCAAATCGGATATAGGTATGGCAGGTATGACCGTTACAGAGGACAGACTCAAAAACATCAACTTCTCCAAATCGTATGCAACGGGTATTCAGTCGGTTATCGTTCCCGAAGGCAGCAAAATCACCTCGGTTGATGACCTTTCGGCAGACGGAGCTAAATATCTTATCGGCACACAGAAGGGTACAACCGGTGACATTTACGCCGAAGATGACTTTGGTGCTGAAAGGGTTATGAAATACGCTTCGGGCAACGAGGCAGTTCAGGCTCTTGTTACAGGCAAAGTTGACTGTGTTATAATTGACAATGAACCCGCAAAGGCTTATGTTGCAGCAAACAATAAATAATATAATTTACTTAATTAATGGCTGCTGAACGATTCTGAAACGCAGTCGCATAGCGGTTTGCAAGCGTTTCAGAATTGTTCGGGTGCAAGGTTTTTGTGCTGTTTTTGTCAAAAATCTTGCACTTTGTGTCGGTTATCGTCTCCCGACAGCTGACACAAACAGTCAGTCAATCAATGTCGTGAACCTAAAAATAGCATTTCTGTTTTTAGGTGTGAAATTGTAAATTTCACACAAATGGTTTCGCAAAACCATTTATTCAGTAGACATTAATTATTTGATATAAAATAATCATTCAAAATATTGACTGTTTGAGTATCAAGCTCTCTGACAAGCTTACCTGTTAGGTTGGAAAATGCCTCCTCGCCCATCTCATTTTTGTAGGCTTTGGCAGCGTCGATATTTTCCTTGTAGGTTTCCTTAACATATTCTTTTGTTATAGCCGTGCCGTTCTCGCCACTCTCAATAGCTAAATTAACCGCTGATTTAATTTCGTTTATTACCTTGGATTCGTCAGCTGTAAAGCGTATTTTAGCAAGCTGATCCATAAGCGATTTTAAGGTATCCACAATCTCATCATTGGTATATGTCGGGGGGGTGTTATCGCCACTTCCACCGCTTGATGAAGACCCACCGCTTGATGAACTGCCGCCGCTTGATGAACTGCCGCCGGACGAAGTCGGGTTCTGTTCAGTCGGTTTTGTTGGGCTTGCGTCTGTTACAAACTTTGAAAGCACAAGAGACACTTCACCTCGTGTTATGTTTTGAGTTGCCCTGAAGGTGTTATTTTCCTCAATCGGCATAAGATAGTTAGCCACGATCTTATAAACGTCATCTTTTGCCCAATCTGAAATTTCGTCGGTAATTTTTGTACTAAACGGCAAATCAAAAGGCTTTGCTGTTCGGTTTAAAATTGCACAGAACTGCTCTCGTGACACATAGTCGTCACCTCGAAAAGTTGAATCTTCAAATCCCTTTATATATCCTGCTTTTTTCGCAACAATAACATACGGATAATACCAGTCTTTACTGGTCATATCAACAAACGAATTTTCTGCTTTTTCGGTATAGCCGAACACAATATTCACAATTTTACAAAGCTCAGCACGGGTTATGGGATTATCAGGTCTGAATGTTAAATCTCCGTAACCTAAAATTATTTTTGCATTATATAACTTGTTTACGGCGTCACAAAGCTTGGTATTTGCAGCAACATCCGTAAAATATGAATCTGCCGCGAGCACAGTTGAAAAAATTAAAATAATTGCTGTTATAATTGCAGTAAAAGTAAAAATAAAATGCTTTTTCATTGCAATTCTCCTTTTTATGCTTAAACATTTAACATAAGCGGACAGAAAATAAATTTCTGTCCGCCAACAAGCCTCATTAATACATTACTAGCGTTCTTACAAAATTGAATTTAAGTGCACCGAAGTTTATTGTATATGAAGAATCCGAAGTATTTCTTACAAACATTTCGTCTGTTGTGATATTGTGCATATCGTAAAGCTTTGTCAAATACTCAAATCTTTTGTTTATCATATCAGCAGTAACTTCGTTAAAGGACGAGCCGAAAAATCTCTTACCCATCGAATTTACCAAATCGATATAATATAAAATGTGGTTCGGCAAAATATTTGCAAATGCTTCATATTGCTCTTTGGTAATGGTGCCGTCATCTATTGCATTAACAAATTCTTCATTAGCATCGTCTAAAAGTATAACAGCCTCTTTTAAGATTTCGTAATATTCATTGGTGGATTTAAGACTGTAACCCGATTTTACAAGCTCCAGCTCGCTCGATTTTGCACCGTTTAAAAGGTTTTCGGGAGAAATAAGCTCCATAAGCTTTTTATAATTTTCGCTTGTGTTCCAAACCTTGTAAGATGTATTTTCATACTTGTCAATAAGATCGTTATACATCGGAATTATAACTGCGGATACAGGATTAACCGAAAGCTCTACCGCACATTTTACAACACCAGTTCCCGAAGTTATGGCATCATTAAGCTGTTTAAGCGAATCACTTTTAGCTGATGCAAATATTTCAAGCTGCTCGGAATTAGAAAGGTATTTCTTGTAATTTGCAGGAACCTTTGCGGAAACGTCTGCATATTCAAGACCTTCAACCTCGTTTTTAAGCGCTCTTATAACATCCATTCTATCTGCCGTAACGGTAATCTGCGATAAATTTGACATTTCTGTGATAATATCGTTTACAAAAGCAGTTGAATCAGCACCTGAAGGAACGTGGCTACTCATAAGGCTGCGCAAAAATTCCTCACCAAAGATTTTTGTATAGCTCAAAGCCGATTTATATTTCAATATGTTCTTGTCGCTGTCCAAAATGTTGTTAGCCTTAAGCTTGTCAAGGTACTTATTCTTTATATCATTAAATTCAGTAAGTTCAATGAAGTTTTTGTTTTTAAATATGAAGTCCTTAACAGTGTCAATGTATCGAACGTTTGAATTATACGAAATTGTCGCCGTTCCGGTTTTGGAAAGCGTTGTGTCAGTAAGATTGAACGATATTTGTTTCCAAGCAGGTCTTAAAACCTTATCAACATTTACCACTGTATCAAGGTCGTATTTTTCTATCTCCGGCAACGCATCTGATGCATACCAGAAATCCTGTGGTATTTCGTGGCGGTAAGCATTGCCGTCCCACGCTGCATACGGCGCTCTCCAATAGCCATATTCGTAAACGCTTGGCATTTCTTTAAGCGACTCAGAAATTTTCTGATCTTTTTTTACGGCTATTTGCGCTTCGGTACTTCCAAAGCCATCCATAAACGTAAGCAAACAGCCTTCGGTAAACACAGGTGTAAGCGTCATATCGCTTGTTACTTTTTGGTTATCTGTAGGATAAATTATTGTACCGGTTGAAGAATCAACCCAGTAATCGACAGCGTAAACTTTGCCGCCTTCCTCTTTTCTTACATTAGTCGGAAGCTTGATTTCATCCCCGTAAACAGCTTCATAGCCATCATTTTTTTCGCCGTCAAATTTAATTGTCGGGTCATCCGGATATTCAAAGGTTAAAACCTTCGAAATTCTGTCATAGTAAACTTTCAAAACGAGAGTGCCGTCTGCGGCAACAATGCCAGAAACAACACTTTTAACGGTATTAAGCGTAAATCCTGTTTTATTAGGCGTTTCTGCGCTTACTTCATAACCGATAACACCTGTGTAATTGTCTTCGGAAACAAGACTGTAGGTTTTATCAACGTTTTGTTCATAAACCTCCACGGTATATTCCGCCATACCCTTTGAAGACGATGAAGATGATGAACCCTTGCCTGTTGAAACAGAATATTCGCCTTCCTTATATTTTGCCGCAGTATTTTCTTTTACATTTGCAAAAGCTTCGTCGCTGCGATAATTGTCAAAGTAAACAACATTATTAAGGTTGTTTACAACAACACCGCCGCCAACCGTGGTTGCAGTAAGGCGAACATACGTCGCACCTCTTACCAGCAAACGTCCGGTAATATTAACGTTTGTGAGTATAACCTGTGTTTCGTTTGCACCTTCACCGATAACCAAATCACCATTGATTGTAACGTTTGTAAGGCTTACCGCTTCGGTGTTAATCATAACGTTTCCGTCATAGTTAATGCCCGATCTGAAACCGCCTGTTGAAAAATATGCTTTAAACATATTATACATCATCTGCGCAAATTCTGCCCTCGTTATGTAATCAAGCGGCTTAACTTCGCCCATTTCGTTACCGTTTATATAGCCGTTTTCAGCCATTGCCGCCATAGAATCAAGCGCCCAGTCAGCAATGTC
>JALEIO010000166.1 GCA_022769845.1 Oscillospiraceae bacterium | reverse complement strand
TTTCAAGCTTTGCCAACGCTTTGTGAGCGTTGTTCGGCTCTACCTCAATGATAAAATATTTTCTGTAAAAATCATAAAAAGTTTCGGTATTCTGAAAAAAGAAGTCGTGGCTCAATATCTCTTCGGGAGGCACGCCATATTCTTTCACTGTGTTATAAAGCCCGTCTGCACTACGATAGTCCTTTACACCGCTTTCGGTAGATACGCCTGCCCCGCCAAAGAAAACAATGTTGTTGCATTCTTTAATCATTTCTGCTATCTTTTCTATCATCATTTTTCGCCTCGCTTTTTATTCAAATACTATATTTCTCCAAATCTATCCTGCCGTCCGTCTCAAAAACAATGCCTTCTGATTCAAGTAACAGTCTTTGAACGCCCTCACCACCAAATGCAAAACCGGGGGCAACTCTGCCCTCACGATTTACCACTCTGTGGCATGGAATGATACCCGGCTCAGGGTTTACGTGCAAGGCATATCCCACAACCCTTGCCCAACGTGGATTTCCAGCAAGCAGTGCCACCTGACCATAGGTTGCAACTTTGCCTTCGGGGATGTTTTTCACAACTTCATATATCTTTTCAAATGTGTTCATACATACACCACTCTTTTATTTCTTTGGCTTACAATCATTCTTTTGCGAACCTCTCTTATGTTTCTACTGTAACACGATAGGTAGTCTGCTCGTCCATAGGTTCTGCGCCCAAAGATATGTAAAAATCAATCCATAACACAACCTCGTTAAATTAGAATTTATAAAACCATTACTAATGTACCAACACCTATGAGAATACTACCTATCATTAATTTGACAGTAAATTTTTCGTGCAAAAATACAAATGCCAAAATTAAAGTGATAACAATACTCAGCTTATCAATTGGAACAACCTTAGATGCTTCACCTAATTGCAATGCCCTATAATAACATAACCAGGAAGCACCTGTTGCCAAACCTGACAGAATGAGAAACAACCAGCTTTTCCTGCCGATTTCTGAAATACCACTTTGTGTATTTGTAAGAAAAACCATTCCCCATGCCATAAACAGCACAACAACTGTTCGAATTGCTGTTGCAAGATTTGAGTTAACTCCATCTATGCCGACCTTCGCCAGTATAGAGGTAAGTGCTGCAAATATTGCAGACAGTAGTGCAAATACAAACCACATACAATATTACCTCCACAAAATAAGATTTATTTTTTCGGCTGATAAAGGCCGACTGTTTCTTTATTTCTGTATTCGTGCTTTTCGTAATAGCCAATTAAAATCCCGTCATCATCACGAAGAGCGACCATATACACATCTTTGTTTTCCTCGTCATTGCGATAGGTGTATATGATGTTATTATCCTTGCTTCTTCGAAACCACGCAACCACTTTGTCAATCATTTCATTTGCCTTTGGCGGATGGCAGTCTTTAATGCTTTTGCCCGTCAAATCCTTGTGATAACGCTTTATGGCACACGGATTCATATATACAATAATATCGTCTATATCGCAAACAACCACAGGCGCTGTGTCCTGGTCTAATACGCTTTTTAATAATTTATTTAACATTCTATTTCTCCGTTTCAAATAAAACAAATTGATTCTTCTCAAACTCCAGAAGTCCTTCATCACGCATCTTGCATAGCTCGTTCGACATAGCACTTCTGTCAACCGACAAAAAATCTGCAAGCTGTTGGCGGTTAAAAGGGATTGTGAATTTAGAACTGTTTTGCTTTTTCGCCTCTTCAGACAAATATGAAATCAGTTTTTCCCTTGTCGTACGCCTTGACATATGAACAAGCTTTTGCACAAGGTTTCTGTTTTTCTCAGAAATTGCAAAAAACATATTCCTGACTACCATAGAATGAAATCGGCAGGCAGTAGAACAGGTGGTTAAAATCCGTTTCACATCAAAAAATATTACCTTGCTGTCTTCCACCGCAACAACATCATTTAACATAGCACCGCTTTGGGGACTGGCATACGCCTCGCCAAACATTTCTCCGACGGAAATCTGACTCAATATACTGCGCTTGCCCCAGTAATCATCTCTTTGTATGTGGAGATTTCCCTCTGCCAAAATCATAATATCAGAGATGTGTTCCCCTTGTCTTAAAAGATACTCTCCCTTTTGGTATTCTAAAATCCTTGCACCAAGGCAGGAAAGCAGTGAGTCAATTTCATCTTTACCTACGCCTGCGAACAATCGGGTGCGTTTTAATATTGGAATAAATTTTTTCATTAAATTCACCTCTCGTTGTAAATACAACAGACTTGTTACAATTATTATACTATAATGTGAATAGAAAATCAAGGAGGTAACCTTTTATGATAAGAAAAATTATAAAAATTGATGAAGAAAAATGTAACGGATGCGGATTATGCGCTACAGCCTGCCACGAAGGAGCAATTGAAATGATAAACGGAAAGGCAAAGCTTACCCGTGAGGATTATTGCGACGGTCTTGGTGATTGTCTGCCAGTTTGCCCTACGGGTGCAATTACCTTTGAAGAAAGAGAGACCCCTGCCTACGATGAAGAGGCTGTTAAAAAGGCAAAAGAGCAAAAGGCATCAGCACCGCTCCCTTGCGGTTGTCCAGGAACAAATTCAAAGGCAATAAAGAGAGAAACCTGCGATATAAATGTACCTCTTGCACCTTTGGCAAGTCAGCTCACGCAGTGGCCTGTTCAGATTAAGCTTGTCCCTGTGAATGCACCATACTTTGACGGAGCAAAGCTTTTAGTGGCCGCTGATTGTACAGCTTATGCTTATGGAAACTTTCACAATGAATTTATCAAAGGGCATATAACCCTTATCGGATGTCCGAAACTTGACGAAGGCGATTACACAGAAAAGCTTACTGCTATTATAACAAACAACAATATAAAAAGTGTAACCGTTGTTCGCATGGAGGTTCCCTGTTGCGGGGGCATTGAAAATGCAGTTAAAAATGCCTTTTTAGCAAGCGGAAAATTTATTCCGTGGCGAGTTGTAACTATTTCAACAGACGGAAATATACTTGATTAAAGCGAAAACCAAAAAAAATGCATCAAAAAGAGGACCTATTGAACAGGTCCAGTAAAAATGGACAATAGAAAAAAAGAGCCTCCTATGGTATAATAAAAACCATAGGAGGTATTTTTTCGTTACACAAAAAGACAGAT
>JALEIO010000208.1 GCA_022769845.1 Oscillospiraceae bacterium | reverse complement strand
AGCTCGGAATTAAGGCAATAGCTCCCGCAATGCTGTTTGTTGCGCTTATGTCGGCGTTCAGAGGATTTTTTCAGGGTCATCAGAATATGATGCCCACTGCAGCAAGCGAAGTTTTTGAGGCGCTCGGCAAGCTTATTTTCGGATACGGACTGGCATATTATTTTACATCAACAATCACAAACGATATAGAACGAATAAACTGCGGCGCGGCAGGCGCAGTTGCGGGCGTATCGCTGGGCGCTCTTTTAGGCTTTGCCGTGCTTTTGTGCATATATCTTACACATCGCAAAAAACTATATTTCGGCGAAAGCACAGAATCTCACCGAAGCGGAGGCGAAATAGCAAAAAAGCTTATCTCCATTGCAGTGCCCATAACAATCGGTGCGTCGGTTTTTTCGCTCACAAGCATAATTGACATGGCGATGATAATGCATCGTCTTGAGGCGGCAGGCTTTGACCCCGAAACCACTGCTCTTGCTCTCTACGGCTCGTATACAGGCTACGCGGTACCGCTTTTTAATATGCCGCCGACGCTCATTTCGTCAATCAGCATAAGCGTTGTGCCCGCTATAGCAGGCGCGTTTGTAAAAAAAGAACAAGGCTTTGTATCGGAGCTTACAAAAAAATCGGTCAAAATAACACTTTTATTCGCACTTCCGTGCGCAGTGGGAATGTCTACGCTTTCAACTCCCATTTTAAGAGCGGTATACACCAACGCAAATGCGGCGCAGACGCTGTCAATCCTTGCTATTGCAATTGTTTTTGTATCGCTGGTTATGCTCACCAACGCAATCCTTCAATCAATCGGTCGGGTAAATATCCCTGTTGTAAATATGATTTTGGGCGGCATACTTAAAATTGCAATAAACTATTTTCTCGTTGCAAATCCGAAAATAAACATAAGCGGAGCGCCAATAGGTACAAACGCTTGTTATATCTTAATTTTAACGCTTAATATTTTCTGGATTATAAAGCTTATGAAGGTTAAATTTTCGGCGACGGAATTTGTTGTAAAGCCTATTGTATGTGTTGCGGCAATGGCGGCGGCGGTAATTGCCGCAATGTCCTTTATTAACGGCGTAATCCCGTCATCGGGCAGAATTTTCTATATTGTTTTAACCGTTGTCTGCATAGCTGTCGGCGCGCTTACTTATTGTGTAATGCTTTTTGTAACAAAGCTTATCACCTACGATGACGTTCTTATGCTTCCTAAAGGCGAAAAAATAGCTAATTATATGCTTAAATTCCGCTTAATTAAGCGCTAAATTAGTATATTTTGTATAAAATTTCAAAAAAAAAGCCGAATTTCAAAAAAAAGACTTGAAAAAATTCAGAAATTCATTAAAATATACTTAAAGGGTAAAATTTGTTTACTTTACTATTAAACAGAGAGGTGAAAGTTTAAATGAATAAGTCGGATTTAATCGCAAATATCGCTGAAAAGAGCGGTCTTACAAAAAAGGATGCAGATAAAGCATTGAGCGCTGTAATTGACAGCATTACAGAAGCTTTAAAGAGCGGTGACAAAGTTCAGCTCGTTGGCTTCGGTACTTTTGAAATCAGAGAGAGAGCTGCAAGGAACGGCATTAATCCTTTGACAAAAGCAGAAATCAAAATTCCTGCTACAAAAGTTCCTGCATTCAAAGCCGGCAGCGCTTTAAAAGATGCTGTTAAATAATTAACCCATAAAGGACAGGCGTTTTTTCGTCTGAAAAAGGCACAGGATTTTTAAAAATTCCTGTGCCTTATATTTTAAAAAAGGATTGGATACAATGCGTCTTGACAAATATTTGAAGGTTTCAAGGCTGATAAAAAGACGAACTCTTGCCCAGGAAGCTTGCGAAAATGGCAAAATTACAGTAAACGGCAAGGTTGCAAAGCCGTCTGCAAATGTAAAAGAGGGCGATTTATTATCACTTACCTTCGGCGAAAAAATCATAAACGTAAAAATAACCTCTATAGCCGAGCACGTTCTAAAACAGGACGCCGCCGATATGTACGAGGTTTTGCAATAGCTTTTTAATAAGACAGTCGTTTAAATTTTCGGCTGTCTTATTAATTGCATAAAAAAACAGGCATTTTTACAAAAGTCTGCCCAAAATAACATTTTTTATCTTTACACAACATTTATTTACAGCTATGTTTTATATTTTCCTTGATAATCCCTTTCTGTCTTGAAACACATTTCTAAAGGTATCCGAACTTTCTCCATCAGCACTTCCGGGGTCCCCGAAAAGCCGTTGGCTTTTTGGGGAAAAGGAAGAACAAGGGAGTGGACGGATGTTTTGCCATAAGTCAAAAACAGAGTCAAACGCACTTTGCTCTGACGTGGCACTGACACTCAATTTTAATACGACCGAAAAAGCGGTGCATTTTTCAAGAAGATTAGTTCATAGTGAACTTTTCTGTTTTGCTCGTCGAACATATAACACTGACGCTTAATTTTAATACAATAAAATATTCGGTTTATTTTCATTAAAGAAAAGTTCCACAGCGAAACTTTTCTCTGAGTTATATTTTATAAGAAAGCTATATCTTTTAACTTAATGATTTCCATATTTAACCGGCTAACAACACATCGGTATTATATTTCTGTGGTAATCAAAAAAATATCTTGACATTTGAAATTAAAAGCGTTATAATATTTTTAGAATAGTTCTAATAATAGGTTGAGAAAAATGACAAAGTATGAGAAACGCATATATGAAATAGTTAATCAATCGTCATCACATATGACAGTTGAGCAAATTTATCAAATTCTAAAATCTGATTTCCCGAGTGTAGTTTTGGCAACTGTTTAGGTCAGTTTACAAGGAACTACACGCAGACC
>JALEIO010000126.1 GCA_022769845.1 Oscillospiraceae bacterium | reverse complement strand
TGGTATGAATTATTTCCACACTGTTCGGTTTAAAACCCAAGTCAGTAATAAGGGAGTTGTAAAATTTAAGTATGTCGGTATATTTGATGACTGAAATCTTTTTAAGTCCCAATTTTTCTGATACATATTTATTATACATATACTTGTAGTTAGTTCTCGTAGATTGTTTCAATCCAACCTTATCCGACAAAATCCCACTAACATCAATATATTTAGGAATAATCGCCGTAACCGTACTTTTTACGCAGTATTTTCCTTTAATTATTCTAAGCTTCTTCATGCGATTTTCTTCTGCCGCAGCTTCAACGGCAAAGCCCCCCTCTGCCGCAAGCTTAAATGAAAACGTTTCTTTTTCCGCTCCGAGCGCAGGCGCAATGTGTATTCCGTTTTCGTCCGACTGCAAAAGCATTTCGTTAATAGCGTGAACAAACACTCCCGCTGCAGTTGTAAACCACGGTCTGAAAATTGTATTTGTTTTTAAATCTTTAATTTCATACATTTCACCAAAACTGCCGCACATCTCCATAGCGCCCCTTATTCCTTTGCACGCCTTTTTTGAGTCGCCCAACCGCGCATAGACTATCGCCTGCCACGACGAATACCAGGAGCATATACCATTCCCGACAGCATACATATTTCCGAATTCCTGCTCATATTTCTCATAATCGTCTATTGCATTCTTTTGAAGAATGTCATCACGGTCAATCACACTATACGGAAAGCTTCCTGCATAAACCGCAATGCTTTTCTGTTTACAACCGGGATAAGGCAGATACTTTTCACTGTCTTTAGGAAGTCCCGCCTTAAGCTCTAAAGCAAGCTCTTTGCATTCATCTGCAATATCTGAGGTTATACCGAGAATTTCCGAAGCCTTATTTAATATGGTGAATGTTTTAATTACAGCACAGGTTGTTTGATAAGCATTAGATACTGCTGCTCCCAATCGTTCAAAGTCGGTACAATAGCCTACGATAGTCTTTCCGTTAACATTTCTGTATACTGTGTGTTTTAAATAAAATTCGCTGCATGCAATTATTATCGGATATGCCTTTTTTTCAAGAAATTCCACATTCGCAGAAAAACGGTAATAATCACACGCACTCTCAGAAATATTTGCCATATGAAAGATGTGGTCGCACCAAAATCCCGGAGGCGCAGCCTCCTCACAGGTTTCTACCGTTTCCCAGGGATATCTCGCTGCACATCTATCCCATGATACTCGTTCCATAGCATTATTAAGCCCGCTAAATCTAAACTCCGGAACATTTTTTGCATACTCAAGATGATTTGAGGTGATATGTCCCGAAAACATAAAATACTCGTCATATGCAAAATATCTTCCATTCCAGCAAGTGTCATTGATACCTACAGGAAGAGACCATTTCGTTGTATCGCATTTAAGATGATACTGTGCCGTATTGTATATTTTTTCTACTTCGGCATCCCCCACGCTTGCATACCCTTCATTGAAATACTCGTTCCATTTATCGGTATGCGTTTTTCTTATCCCATCATATTTCTCGGATATAATGAATGACCGTATGCTTTTTGCCTGTATTTCATAATCTTCAAAATCCACATTATCGCAAAATATTATGTAATAATTCAATTTTTTGCTGCCGTTTATGGTACTTTTAAAGCAAAAAACATTATTTTCAACAGAAATTTCAGAGTTCTCATCTGCCAAAATAATAATCCGTCCCCTATAGTCAAACTGACCCTTGACATTATAATTTATCGAAATGCTTTTACCGTCTTTCTCCACAATCTCGTAAGTCATAAACTCCGGAATTTCATCAATACATTTTTTTGAACAAATTCTATATTTAAATTCATAGTCGAGAATATTGTCCGTTTCAAAGGTTTTGCTGATTGCAATAACATTGTAATCGTTATGTACAAAAGCCTGTGTTTTCATCCTTATTTCATCAGAATACCCACACTCGGAATTCATTAAAGCGTTTTTTTCATCAAGCTCCTGCTTGTAATTTAAAACCTCTAAAATCTCACCTTTTTGCTTTATTTTCTGCTCAATCTTCCCAAAAGATATCAGCTCCCGTGTAAGCATATGCGCATACCTTCTGCCCTCCCACCATATTCTCATGGTTGGATTTTCCTTTATTTCCCCATCGCGGCGCGCATCGCACTGGGTTCCCTCATAATCTATCTGAAGCGATAAGCTGCCATTTGAAATCAGCGGAGCTACGTATTTTATCTTTTGCTTGAAATCTCTGTCCGTGTACATTTTTAAGCACTCCCTGCTTTGTTTTGTATAAAATAACCATTAAATTGATTTTCTTTGAGTTCCTTTTTATTAAAGTTTAGCAAATAAAAATAGCGTTTTCAACCGCCAAACAACACATACTTTATATGAAAAGTGATATTTGTGTTGACTTTTTTATAAAGTGATGATAGACCTTTTATGTAATACTTATCACCGAAACGTAAGGGATGGTCGAAATGCCGAAAAAAAACAAGGACGCAATTACCGACAAAATTTTTATCAAATATTTTGACACGTCAAACAATGATTTGTTTATTACTGAGTTTGGGCAAGCACAACCACACCGCACACGCATATAGGTCCCTGGATAAGAAATACATATATCTTGCACTACATAGCAGACGGAAATGGCTTTTTCTGCGGGAAAGAAGTAAAGACAGGCGAAGGGTTTTTAATATGTCCGAACATTATAAGTGAATTTTCCGTTGACGCTCCTTCAGGCTGGGAACATTTCTGGATTGCATTTAACGGTGCAAAATCAGATGATTATCTCAAAAGTATAAATATAGAGCTTAAAAACCAGATTATAAAATTTAAAAATACGCAACTCCTTAAAGAAATGCTTTTAATTTTATTTGAAAATTCATCAAATGCTCCTCACCCGTACTTTTATTCTTTAACACCTCTTTTTGTAATGCTCGCAAATATTGACACAATTGACAACCGCAAAATTGTTATTTCAAAACCAGAGCAATATGTAGACGAAACAATATCGTTTATCAAAAATAATTTCTGCAATAATATCACTGTTAATTCCATTGCGCGGCACATAAATATATCGTAAAAGTATCTTTGCAGAATTTTTCACAAAAAAACAGGCATATCCCCTAAAGAATATATCATCGAAACAAGGCTGAACTATGCCGAGTATCTTATGCGCAGCACCTCGCTCTCGCTTTCGGAAATTGCGGCGCAGGTGGGATATTCAAATTTAAACAATTTTTCACAGATTTATATAAAATACAAAAAAATAACTCCTTCAAAATTCAGGAGTCTTTTAAATTCGGAGGATAAATTTGATATTGTAAATAAAGGTCATACGAAAAATTAGTACGCATATATCTTAATATTCATCTCTGCGAATAAAACCACAGCAACAGACTTAACTGCATCATTGTGCATAATCGGTGTCACATCATACCTGCCGCCTTTTCAGAATTGATAGACAGAAAAAAAGTGTGATATAATGGAATGAAAAAAACAAATCCAAAATCACAGCCTGCAAATAAAAAGTCAATAGATTTTCATAAAATTTTAGAAAAGATTTATGCAGAAAAAAAGGTACGTTAAAAAGACCGCCACAGAATGCCGATCTAACTGGTGATGTATGAGGGATGTTTACTCTGTTTCAGACAATGAGTATAAATACTCTCTCACCCTGCCATAGTAAACTCTTAGAAACTTATTTGCACCGGCAGTCATATAAACATAGTACGACTTGCCCTCAGAACGTTTTTTATCCATAAAACGATAAACAGAATCGTCTAAAGGCGTTGTCTTGATCAGACAGTCCATAATCTGAAACAGCGTTTTTCGTAGATATGGAGAACCGCGCTTGGAAGTGCGTGCGCTTTGCGCTTCATACTTGCTTGATTGATTAGCTCCGGGATCTACTCCGGTAAAAGCCGTTAGACATTCACGGCGGGTAAAACGAAAGATATCGCCGATTTCAGCCATAAGCTGAGGACCAAGTGAAGTGCCTATGCCGCACATTTCCATAACGATAGGATATTCGGGAAGTTTGGAAGCCATTCGATTCATTTCGGTTCTGAGATGTTCTACAGCAGATGAAACCGTATGAAGCTGTTCAATAGCTTGCTTAATCATAAGCTTAGACATATCGTTTTTGGGAAATATAGCAATAAGGACTTTTGAGGCGTAAAAGATTTCCGCCGGTTTCTGCGGCTGGAAGTTGTAGCTGTGACGTTTGCACCATTTGTAGTAACGTTTTGTAAAGGCTGAAAGCCCCATGCTACGGACGCACTCCACATGCCAAAACGAAGCAGCGAAATCAACCCATTTTTGGGAACCGTCGCTGCGAGCAGGGCTGTTAAAAAACGTGTTAACACTCGGATATGTCATATCCAGCAGAGCGATTAAATTGTTCTTGAGAGCCGTTTTCTGTTTTGTGTAGAAGGCAAACTGACGATTCATGGTTTTCAGTTGATTGCGTAAAGTATCCATACTTGTATATTGGCACAAATCCTGCCAGTTTTCAACAGCATAACGAGCAATCTTCATAGCGTCGGCTTTATCGGTTTTAACCTTGCGGAGCGAATTGTTGCCATAATCCTTAATCAATTTTGGATTTACGGCGCTTACAAAAAAATCAGCGTCTGCCAGACGGCGAGCCATAGGCTCATAATGCCTTCCTATTTTATATACTATTTTTTAAACACAAGTCATTTTCGGCAAACTTCAATTTTGCTTATCGTACTGTCAAAACAACCTTTCCCACGTTTTCTCCCCTATAGAGGATATCGTGTGCCGCCTCCGCCTCGGTTATCGGCAAAGTCTTATAGATTGTCGGCTTAACCTCACCGCTCTCAATCTTGGGGAATACCTTTTCCACAAGCTCGGAAAGTATCTGCGCTTTGACATTAGGGGTTCTCGAACGCAGCGTACTGCCTATAATTCGCACATTTCTTACATAGATATTTTTAAGGTCTATTTCTGTCTTTTGTCCTGCAAGAGCCGCAATCATAATCCACCTTGCGCCGTGAGTGAGATAATGTATGCACTTACCCATAATCTCACCGCCGAGACAGTCGATTGCCACATCAACGCCATGCCCGTTTTCAAGTTCCTCTTTAAGCACAGCTGAAATATCCTCCTTCGTTGTTACAACCACTCTGTCGGCTTTAAGGTGCTTTATTGATTCTGCGATTTTCTCGGTCAGAACAGTTGTTATCACTCTCACGCCAAAGGCTTTTGCCATTGGAATGATTACGCTTGCAAGACCTGATGCACCGGCGTTCATAAGAAGTGTGTTACCCTCTTTAATACCCCCCTCGTAAAAAAGGTTAAGATATGCAGTTGCGAATGCTTCGGGGATTGCCGCCGCTTCTTCCATTGTGCAGTTTTTAGGAACGGGCATAAGCATATCATATTTAACAGCCGCATATTCGGCATATCCTCCGCCACCCAAAAGTGCGCAGACATTGTCGCCAATCTTCCAGTTTGATTTTGCCTTTGCCTCCTCGCCCATTTCGACGATTACACCGGCGATTTCAAGTCCCATCCAGTCGGGGCATCCCGGCGGAGGCGGATAGTCTCCCTCACGCTGCATGAGGTCGGCACGGTTCAAAGCCGCTGCGTGAATTTCAACGAGAACCTCCTCACTTTTGATTTTTGGGTCGGGCACATCATCCCATCTTAAGCTTCTGTCATCATTTACAAGTATTGCTTTCATTTTTTTCTCCTTTAATTACCACTTTTATTCTATTCTTACAACATATTAATATATTAAACTTCAGCTCCGCACGCTTGTAATACTGTCTTATATAACTTAAGCTCATAATCATAAGTCCACGGATTTTCTTTTTCTTTGCACACATTTTCCGCAAATGAACGCATCATATCGTCATATCGGTTAAATGTATCGCATCTTTCGGTTTTACCCGCATCATTCCAGGAATTTGACGTATATTCCGTCTTTCGCGAATAAATCCCGCCCGTTTCATTTATTTCAAGCGGCTTTATTTCAACAGTCTTTTTTGTACCCGTAACAACAAGCTGTCTTCTCATAAATCCTCCATTCTCCGCTGCATTTACTTTTGCAAACGATACGCCGTTTTTATATTTAAACGCCGCCAAAC
This sequence comes from Oscillospiraceae bacterium, assembly GCA_022769845.1. Taxonomy (GTDB): domain Bacteria; phylum Bacillota; class Clostridia; order UMGS1810; family UMGS1810; genus Qingrenia. Next base: position 1,575 of record JALEIO010000126.1, on the reverse strand, counting down.
CAAAATCAACGGCATTCACTCCGTCTATTCCTGTTGAACAATTTAACGGAATTATCTTCTCCGGAAAACCCTGAATCTGCAATATTAGGTCAATCAAATGACACCCAAGAAAGAACATTATTCCTCCGGGAAAAGTGTCAAACCATTGACGAGTCTCATTAGAGTGACTGCAATTCATCTGCGCCTCAACACATATTATTTCGCCTAATTCTCCGCTTTTAACCTCGTGCAGAAGCTTATTAACATACGGATTATACCTATACATATATCCGGTGTGAAATATTCTTTTGTTTTCTTTAACTGTTTGTATTATATTTTCAAAGTCTTTTAGCCCAATACCGCCCGGCTTTTCCATATGTATGTGCTTTCCGCTCTCGGCGGCAAGTGCAGCATATTTATTAAGGTATATCTCCTCTGTCTCAATTACTACTGCTTCAATATCAGGATTATTCAATATTTCATCAACGCTCATTTCGCTGTATCCTTTAAATTCTTCCATATGAACAGGGAATTTTTCCTTTTCATTCTCGGGCATAGCATAGCCGACAATCTCAAAAATATCATTCTGCTTTTTCATACTGTTCCATATAAAATTACCATGACTGTAACGGCTCGTCCCTATCTGCGCTATTTTTATTTTTCTCATACCGGCCTCCCATATTATTTATCCAATAATTCCGTAAAATGATACTTTTTATTAAAATTTATCGCACACTTCGCAAGGTTTTAACTTCAAATATATTTTATACTGTTGACATATATAATACAATACTGTATTATATATAAAAAGGGTATAATTCTATTTAAATCAGGAAGTGTAATATGTCAAACAGTGCTGTTTTATATAATAAATTTAGCTTTAAGTATTATAACTTTAACGAATATCATTACACAGATTGCCGATGCGGCGCCACGATGAATTATCTTGCTGTCATGCTGAACGGTTCGTCGAGGATAGTATCAGCAGACAAAACAATTATCATAAATGAAGGCGATGTGTTTTTTATTCCCAAAGGACTTTGCTATCAGTCATTTTGGCGCGGCACAAACAAAATAAGCTTTCATTCTTATGGATTTTCAAATACCGAAGCCTGCGAAAAAATTGATTTTGATTTACAAATTATTTCGTGTCCCAAAGAGTTAAAAGATCTTATTATATCCATACCTGCCGACGGTCAAAGGTTAAAGTGCAAAACCTTGAGTCTGTTTTACAATGCGTTATCGGGGATTATTCCATATGCACATCACTCATTCGCGTCAAAAAAAGATGAACTGGTAGAAAAAGCGAAAAGCTTTATTTTAAGCAATACCAATCTAAAAATATCTGAAATTGCCGCAAAATGCTATATCAGCGAACCATATTTATATGCCATTTTCAAAGAAAAGACGGGATACACACCAAACGATTTCAGACTGAAAGCTTTATGCCAAAAGGGCATCGAATATCTCTCCTCAACAGATAAAACCGTTGAAGAGATAAGTTCTCTTATCGGATTAAGCTCTGCATCTCATTTCAGAAAAATATTAAAAAAGTACATTGGTTCAACTCCGCGGGAAATAAGAATATCCAGCGAA